>JBARSJ010000269.1:0-9533 GCA_049644685.1 Anaerolineales bacterium | reverse complement strand
TCAAAAATCCCCCAGACTGCCCGTCTCATTGATGCCTTCCGTTTGCCTCGCTGGATTCCTACCCGGCTCCATCTTGGCGCTTTGATTGCTGTGGTCCTGGCTGTCCTGGTGTATATCCTGCTCTGGCGCACTACCTGGGGATACCGGATCCGGGCAGTGGGTCAAAACCCTGATGCTTCAAAATATGCTGGAATTAGAGTAAAGAATTATGTAGTTTTAGCTCTTGTCCTAAGTGGCGCATTTGCTGGATTGGCAGGGGCGATGCAGGTGTATGGTGTGAACTTCCGGATGATCACTGACGGATCTGCCTCCGGTTTTACAGGCTCCGCAGGATTTAATGGCATTGTGGCTGCCCTGTTTGGAGGTTTACATCCTATTGGAACAATTCCGGCCTCAATCTTGTTTGGTGCGCTCTTGGTCGGCGCAAATAAAATGCAGCGTGTTGTTCAGGTTCCCTCCGCGCTGATAACAGCTTTAAACGGGTTGGTTGTCGTGTTTGTTGTCAGTAGCGAAATCTGGCGGCGTAGGAGACAGAGACGGCGATTGGCTGCTGCTGAATTTGAAGGAGAAGGTTTACTCCCGGATGAAAACGGGATACTCGAAGAACTTGATAATGAGGAGGTGGAGTTATGATTTCAGAACTCCTCTCGATGACGGTTTTGGTTGGCATATTGGCTTCCGGGATCCGCTTAGCAACCCCCTACCTGTATGCTGCCATTGGCGAAACTTTCGGTCAGCGCAGCGGTGTGTTGAACTTAGGGGTCGATGGGCAAATGCTCTTGGGGGCCTTTGCAGCCTTTTATGTGGCAATTACTACTGGAAATCTCTGGTTAGGAATTTTATCTGCCATGGTTGTTGGTGCATTAATGGGTTTAGCGATGGCTTTTGTAACAGTGAACTTACATGCCGAACAAGGGATCAGCGGGATCGGTTTTTATTTGTTCGGTTTAGGTTTGAGTGATTTATTGTTCCAGAAACTGCTTGGTACAGTTGAAACAGTCAAAGGTTTTCCCAAAGTTTTTATTCCTGTTCTGAGTGATCTTCCGGTAGTGGGGGAAATCTTCTTCCGCCAAAATATTCTGGTTTATATTGCATTCGCCCTGGTTCCAATCGCCTGGTTCATCCTAAATAAAACAACGTTGGGTTTGAAAATTCGGGCCGTTGGTGAAAATCCGGAAGCTGCGGATTCCCTGGGTGTCAGCGTTGCCCGGATTCGCTATTTCACAATCATACTGGGTGGAACGCTTTCGGGAGTTGCTGGTGCGTCGTTATCAATAGCCTTATTAAATGTATTTCAGCAGAACATGACCAGCGGACTGGGTTTTATCGCTGTTGCCCTGGTGTATTTTGGCGCCTGGCGGCCCTGGGGTGTTCTGGCGGGAGCTCTTCTTTTCAGCCTGGTGAATTCTCTCCAGTTATGGATCCAGGTGTTGGGTATTCCCATTCCATCTGATATTGCTGTGATGATGCCCTATATTCTGACTATACTCGTTTTGGTTGCAACGGTATCCCGCGTTCGGGCCCCGTCTGCCCTTACCAAATCATTTGGACATGATGATTAGATAGAAAATAAATTGGAGGTGAATTGGGATCAAGAACAAATTAAGGTTAAGTAGACCCTATTTCAAAATATCATATTAAGGAGATAAGAATGAAGAAATTTAGATTGCTGATTACTGGTTTATTGCTGGTCGCTGTGCTGCTTGGCGCTTGCCAGGGAGAAGAAGCAGCTCCCGTAGTTGAGGAACCTGCTGTGGAACCTTCTGTCGAAGAAAAGGCAGAACCTTTTAAAGTTGCTGTGGTTATGCCCAGCTCAATTAATGACCTGGCTTTCAGTCAGAGCATGTATGACGCTTTGTTAACCATCCAGGAAGAGATGGGTGGTGAAGAAGCCATGGAGTTTGTTTACTCCGACGGTATGTTTGTGGTTGATGATGCTGCGGCCGCGATCCGCGATTATGCAGCCGAAGGTTACAACCTGGTCATTGCTCATGGTTCACAATACGGCAGCTCCCTGCAAGAGATTGCTCCGGATTTCCCCGAGACCAGTTTCGCTTGGGGTACAACAGTGGATACCTTTGGCATTGACAATATCTTCGCTTACGAGGCAGCTTCTGATCAAGGTGGCTATGTTAATGGTGTTTTGGCTGCCAGCCTTTCCGAAAGCGGTGTGTTGGGTGTAGTTGGCCCGATTGAAACCGGTGATGCCAAACTCTATGTGGACGGTTTTGTTGCAGGTGCGAAAGCCACTGATCCGACAATTCAGGTGAATGTTACCTATATTGGTTCTTTCTCTGATGTCGCTCTGGCCGCAGAAGCAGCTAACACCCATATTGCAGCAGGCGCTGATGTATTAACCGGTACCGCTCAGATGGTTGTGGGCGCGATTGGTGTTGCAGAAGAAAGCGGCGCCTTATGGTTTGGTACTCAGTCGTCCCAGACCGAATTGGCCCCCGATATTGTAGTTGCCAACCAGGTTTACCGCTGGGACGTTGTCCTCAATGAGATGATCGACCTCATAGATGGTGGAACGATGGGTGGAACCTCCTTTGTGATTGATCTGGCTAATGGAGGTGAAGTTCTTGAGTTAAACCCGGACTTTGAGCTGCCTGCTGATGTCTTAGCCCTTGCAGAAGAAACCATTGCCGGGATCACAGGTGGTGCTGTCCCTATCGGTGCACCGACCTTTGAGGATGTTTTTAAGGTTGCTGTAGTTATGCCCAGCGCGATCAATGACCTGGCATTCAGCCAGAGTATGTATGATGCCCTTGTGTCCATCCAGGATTGGATGGGTGGCGAAGGAGCTATGGAATTTGTTTACTCTGATGGCATGTTCGTGGTTGATGATGCTGCTGCCGCGATTCGAGACTATGCAGCAGAAGGATATGATCTGGTAATTGCCCATGGTTCCCAATATGGCAGTTCACTTCAGGAAATCGCTCCTGATTTCCCAGAGACAAGCTTTGCCTGGGGCACCACAGTGGATACTTTTGGAATTGGTAATATTTTTGCCTATGAAGCAGCTTCCCAGGAAGGTGGCTATGTTAATGGCGTAATTGCTGCCAGTCTTTCTGAAAGTGGTGTTTTGGGAGTGGTTGGACCGATTGAAACTGGTGATGCCAAACTCTACGTAGATGGTTTTGTTGCCGGTGCAATAGCAACAGTTCCAGATATCCAGGTGAACGTAAACTACATTGGTTCTTTCTCTGATGTAGCTTTGGCATCAGAAGCTGCCAACACCCATGTGGCAGCCGGGGCTGATGGACTGACCGGCACTGCGCAAATGGTTGTAGGCGCGATTGGTGTGGCTGAAGAAAGCGGTGCAATGTGGTTTGGCACCCAGGCTTCCCAGACCGGTTTGGCACCCGCCATTGTAGTTGCCAACCAGGTGTATCACTGGGATGTTGTTCTGAAGGATATTGTTCAGTCAATTGCTGACGGTACTTATGGTGGAACGTCATTTGTGATCGACCTGGCAAATGGTGGTGAGGTCATGGACTTCAATTCCGACTACGAAATCCCCGCAGAGGTGCTGAGCCTTGCGGAAGCTACCATTCAAGGCATCATCGATGGCACCATCAGCATAAATCTGGGTGACTAATTCCTCAGAAGTATACTGATTTACAAATGAGTTTGTTTCCTCATTTGCTGTCGTAAAGAACCCCCCCCTTTCCCTCTCTTGAAAAATCAGAGGGAAGGGGGAGAATCACAAGATTTTTGGAAAAGTCTGGAGGTCAGGATCAATTAGTTTTTGACTTCCCGGGTATTTCAAAAAAATTACAAAAGAAGGTTTTACTATGGCTGATTTAAATATTCTTCCCTCGGGGCATACCAGGATTGATCATCTGGATATGCAGGCGATTACCAAGAGATTCCCCGGAGTTCTCGCAAATGACCGGGTTGATTTCAGCGTTCATTCTGGAGAGGTGCATGCGCTTCTGGGTGAGAACGGGGCAGGAAAAACAACCTTAATGAAGGTTCTTTATGGTATGTACCATGCCGATGAAGGCCGAATTTTACTGAATGATGTTCCGGTTACCATTCAATCACCAACCGATGCGATTGATCACGGGATTGGGATGATCCACCAGCATTTTATGCTCGTGGAATCCCTCACTGTTGCGGAGAATGTTGCCCTGGGATTACGTTCTTCCCGGGAACCGCTCACAGACCTGGACAAAGTATCGGAACGGATAATTGAACTTGCCAATATTTACGGTTTGGAAATTGATCCAAAAGCATTCGTCTGGCAGCTTTCAGTAGGACAGCAGCAGAGAGTTGAGATCATTAAAGCACTTTATCGTGGTGCTGCACTTTTGATCCTGGATGAACCAACTGCTGTATTAACACCCCAGGAGGTAGATGAATTCTTTTTAATCATCAGGGAGATGGCTAAGGACGGTTATGGGTTGATCTTTATTTCCCATAAACTTCACGAAGTAATTGATATCAGTGACCGCGTCACTGTTTTACGGGACGGTAAGAAAGTTGGCACATACCAAACAGCAGAATCTACCAAAGAAGATCTGGCTCGTTGGATGGTTGGACGAGATGTGGATTTCCGGCCAACTATCGAGAAAGTAGAACTGGGTGAGGTGCGGTTAAAGGTCGAAAATATCTCGTGCCGAAGCGATCGCGGGACACCCGGCTTGCGTAGTGTAGATCTGGAAGTTCGGGCAGGTGAAATCCTGGGCATCGCGGGTGTATCAGGAAATGGGCAAAGAGAACTTGCTGAGGTTATAACCGGTTTAAGGGAAGCGACAAATGGACGTATCGAATTGGATGGAGAGGATATCTCCGATCTTGCACCAAGTTTACGTACTGACAGATCCCTATCGTATATCCCGGAAGAGCGAATGCGTGATGGAATGATCAAAGGATTCACTATTGCAGAAAACCTGGTCCTTCGAGAATTTCATAAAAAACCGTTTTCATCTTATGGTATGTTAGATTTAAAGGCGATTGAATCACACAGCGAAAAACTCATCACTAATTTCCAAATAAAAACCCCTTCTCAAGATACTCTTGCAAAATCTCTTTCCGGTGGAAATATCCAGAAGGTTGTTGTCGCCAGGGAATTATCCAGAGAACCGAGAGTGATCATTGCTGCCCAACCTACCAGAGGTCTTGATGTGGGAGCGATGGAATATGTCCGGGAGCGGCTCTTGGAAGAAAGGAAATCTGGAACGGCAATATTGTTGATATCTGAAGATCTGGATGAGATTTTTGCCCTGGCTGACCGAATTGCCGTGATTTTTGAAGGTCAGATTATGGGAATAATCCATAGAAATGATGCAACCGCTCAAAAGCTAGGTTTATTAATGGCAGGAGTGAAGGAAGGAGCCTAAGTTAATGGAAAAGTTTATTGGTTATCAGTGTTCTGTATGTGGAAAAGAATATAAACCTGGTGAGGTTACCTATACTTGTCCAAAGGATGATGGAATCCTGGATGTGATCCTTGATTACCAAGAATTAAAGAAAAAATCGACTGCAGAGCTAATTATCAAAAACGAATCTTCTTTGTGGCGTTATTTTCCACTGCTTCCGGTATCTGATTTGATCGGGGAAGGCACAACAATCCGCTCAGCGGGATGGACTCCGACCTTTTCCCCGCCGCAGTTAAAGAAAGAACTTGGGGTTAATCAGCTCTGGATCAAAGATGAAAGCAGCAACCCCACAGCTTCATTTAAAGATCGTGCCAGTGCCATACTGGTGGCACGAGCGAAGGAAATAGGAGCGGAAGTAATAGTGACCGCTTCCACTGGTAATGCTGGGGCAGCACTGGCTGGCATGGCCGCGGCAGTGGAACAGGATTCAGTAATTTTTGCACCCGAAACAGCACCTCCCGCAAAGATAGCCCAATTGTTGATTTATGGTGCCCAAGTGATCCTGGTGAATGACAACTATGATGCTGCCTACAAGCTGTCCCTGGAGGCAACCGAGGAATTTGGTTGGTATAACAGAAATACCGGCTATAACCCATTTACCGCCGAAGGTAAAAAAACAGCAGCTTACGAGATCTGGGAACAGGTAATGCTTTCAAACCAACTGGATCGTCCGTTGTCTGTTTTCATCTCTGTAGGTGATGGAAACATCATATCCGGAATCCATAAGGGATTTAAAGATCTTTACAAGATTGGACAGATCAAACAGATGCCCCGGATCTTTGGCTGTCAATCGACAGGTTCAGCGGCGATTTATAATGCCTATAAGTCCGGTAGGGAAGAAATAATTGCAGTATCAGCTGATACTCTGGCAGACAGCATTTCTGTAAATTTGCCCAGCGACGGGTTAAGAGCATTGCGCGCCGCCACTCAAACTGATGGGGCTTATATCGCGGTGGAGGATCAGGCGATCTTGACAGCAATCGCCGATTTGGGTAGAGTAGGTATTTTCGCCGAACCTGCTGGAGCGACTTCATTGGCGGGTCTGAAAAAAGCTTTTCAAGATGGCCTTGTCGGCGAGGATGATCCGATTCTGGTACTGAATACCGGAAGCGGTCTCAAAGATGTAAAAGCAGCTATGCAGGCTGCCGGGAAAGCACCAGTTATTAAACCGGTGCTGGAGGAAGTGAAAAAGCTTATTGGAAGCTGATGTCATGAGATTGATCACGTCTTGTGAAAGGGCAGGTTGATAATGAAAAACAAACCAACATTTACGATCGTTGCTCCGATCTATAACGAGGTTGAAAATATCCCGCTGCTTTACACCAGGGTTTCTGAGGTAATGGCACAAACTGGTGAACCGTGGGAATTTGTGATGGTGGACGACGGATCTTCTGACGGATCTACTGAAGCGATCCTGGAACTGAAAGCCCAGGATGAGAAGGTCAAACCGGTTATCTTTGCCAGGAATTTTGGGCATCAGGTAGCTGTTACAGCCGGTCTGGATTACAGCAGGGGAGAAGCGGTGATTATTATCGACGCTGATTTGCAGGATCCACCGGAAGTAATTCTCGATTTAATCAAGAAATGGAAGGAAGGGTTTGAAGTAGTATACGCTGTCAGATCTAAGCGAGTAGGTGAAACCTGGTTTAAGCTCTTCACTGCATCCGCATTTTACCGGCTTATCCAGCGGATAACGGATGTGAATATACCCATGGACACAGGAGATTTCCGTTTGCTGGATAGAAAAGTCGTCCAGGTTTTAAACGGAATGCGGGAAAAACACCGTTTCCTGCGGGGGATGTCGGTCTGGGTAGGATTTAAGCAAACTGGAGTGGAGTACGAGCGGGCAGAGCGATTTGCGGGGGAGACTAAATATCCTTTGAAAAAAATGATCCGTTTTGCCAGCGATGCCATCACGGGTTTCTCCTATTTTCCCCTCCAGCTGGCAATGTATCTGGGTTTTATTACAACCGGTATTAGCATCATCTCTATTCTGGTTGTATTAGTACTCTTCTTGGCTGGAGCCCAGGCTTTCTTCGGTCAGGCGACCACATTAATCGCAGTTTTGTTCCTGGGCGGTGTGCAGTTGATTTCAATAGGGCTGCTTGGTGAGTATATTGGCAGACTTTACGATGAAGCCAAAGGACGTCCTTTATATATAACCCGGGAGAATCTGGAGGTGGAGGAGTAAGAGGATAGATAAATAATCGAAGTTAGATTTGTTTGCAGGTAAATTAAACTTTATTAGATTGGAAAGGATAGAATAAATGATTGACCTTAGAATGGACAAAAAACAATTAGAACGCACTGTCGAGAGGGCAAAGGAACGGAATATCATCATACCCACCTTTGCCCAAATGAAAAACCCCGACTTGATTCCTGATAGCGTAAAGGAAGAACTCAAGAATATCGGGCTCTGGGACATTACTTCCCGGAACCTGTTCCGCATCACCTGGAAGAATGATCCAGTCGTAAAAGGCGGCGGATACGGCGGTGTGAATTACGTTGAATTACCATCCAGTTTGACCGGTGTGGATGCCAGAATTGTTGCCCTGGTCGGAAAATGGTTTCCCACTGGAGCGCATAAAGTTGGTGCAACCTTCGGCTGCCTGGTCCCTCCGCTGGTGACCGGACAGTTTGACCCCACGTATCACCAGGCAGTCTGGCCATCCACCGGAAACTACTGCCGCGGTGGGGCTTACGATGCATCTTTGTTGGCCTGTGAATCAATCGCAATTCTTCCCGAAGGCATGAGTCGGGAACGATTTGAGTGGCTCGAAAATGTAGCGGGAGAGGTAATCGCTACCCCAGGATCTGAAAGCAACGTAAAAGAGATCTATGATAAAGTTTGGGAGCTTCGGGGAACCCGTGATAACGTCTTTGTCTTTAACCAGTTTGATGAGTTTGGCAACTATCTCTGGCACTATGAAGTCACAGGGCACGCCATGGAAGAGGTCCTGCAGGAAGTTATGGGACCAAATGATGAATACCAGGGGCTGACCCTAACCACAGGCTCCGCGGGAACACTTGGCTGTGGTGATTATATGAAACAGCTCTACCCTTCTAGTAAGGTGGTTGCTGGAGAAGCACTGCAGTGCCCAACGCTGTTGGAAAATGGTTTTGGCGCTCACCGCATCGAGGGTATTGGGGACAAACATGTTCCTTGGATTCATAACATGAAGAACACCGATATGATAATGGCCATTGATGATAATGCGGTGGTTAATCTGGCCCGCTTGTTTAATGAGCCCGCAGGTCGGAAATACCTGGTTGACCAGGGTGTTTCGGAAGACCTGGTTGGAAAACTGGATTTGTTAGGTTTTTCCAGTATTGCCAATACCGTGATGGCAATAAAGATGGCCAAGTACTATGAGATGGATGCCAGTGACGTCATCCTGACTGTCTGGACAGACTCCATGGAACTGTATGATAGCCGCCTCAAAGAGATGCATGAGGAATTCGGAGAATATACTGAAATGGATGCAGCCCGCACCAGTTCCCGGTACCTGGAAGGGCTTTCTCCCAATTACCTTCAGGAACTGACTTATGAGGATCAGCGCCGCGTTCACAACTTGAAGTACTTTACCTGGATTGAACAGCAGGGTAAAACCTACGAGGAGATTCAATCACAGTGGTATGACAAGGATTACTGGACCAATTTCCAGGAGCAAATTCCCGAAATCGATGAGCTGATTAATGAGTTCAATGATAAAGTTGGCTTGATATAAAAAGTGGTTTACGAGGGGGCTGTCCCAAAAGTCAGCCCCTTACTCATTTGTCATTCCGAGTGCAACGAGGAATCCATTAAAAGCAGAAATAACCAAGACCGATTGTAACAAACTAAGGCATTAGTTGATTCTGATCTCAGTATGGATCCTTCACAGAGCCTGTCCTGAGCGAACACCGAATGTAGCCGAGGGGGGAGTCGAAGGATTCAGGATGACAAAAGGATGAATTGCAATATGACTAACGGGCTGTGCCAATTACTTTTAGGACAGCCCGGATCGTCGAATATTAGCGGTATAATAGTCCATGAAGGGGGAAAACTGGTTTTATCCTGGTTTTTACATTCGATTTATTGAGAAAACAAATACATAAGGGGTGAGATTATGAATATGTAGTATTTGTCTCCATCTGCGTTAATCC
>JBARSJ010000268.1:0-6180 GCA_049644685.1 Anaerolineales bacterium | reverse complement strand
AAGAAAATAAATAAAATCATTTAATTGTTTCGTTTTCCAGGAGGAAAAAGATTATGAGCAGTAAGGTAGACCTTGTAAAAATATTTTCGGCTGTCGCAGAGACCATGGTAGAAAACCAAACCTCTCTCAACAAAGCTGATGAATACAACCAGGACCATGGCGACCACATGGTAGAAATTTTTGACCTGGTCTCTGGAGCTATGAAAGATTCCCCCAGTGGAAATGTGACCGACGGACTCGCCAAAGCCAGTGAATTGCTCACTGGGAAGCAAAGCGGTTCCGCGGCAATGTACGCCAAAGGCCTGGGCCAGGCAGCGGAATATTTCCAGGGACAGGATCTGGATGCCACGCAGCTGCTGCCCTTGCTGCAGACCATGCTGGGTGGCGGTGAAGCGTCTGTCTCCCAGGGAGCCGGTGGTTTGCTGGATTCTCTGGTGGGAAGCATAGGCGGGGAAGACGGCCTGGATTTGGGCGATATCCTCAGCGCAGGAGCCGCTTTTATGGAATCCAAACAGGAAGGGGACAGCAACCTCGAGGCCGCAGTGGATGCGGTGATCTCAGCCAGCAAAATGGGAGAGACACCTCATCGGGCTCAGTCCAGTAAGTTAGTTGCAGATGTGCTGCTTAAAACCCTGCTGAGCGGAAAGTAATATATCTCAGGAAACCAGTTATCAATTAAGGGACCCCGCTTTTCGCGGGGTTTCTGAGCTTAAAAAGAAAAGGCAGCGGATTCCGCTGCCTAATTTCTTTATTCCCAGGATAGGTTTAGTAATAAAC
Organism: Anaerolineales bacterium; assembly: GCA_049644685.1. Classification (GTDB taxonomy): domain Bacteria; phylum Chloroflexota; class Anaerolineae; order Anaerolineales; family UBA11858; genus B10-G9. The sequence continues at coordinate 5,403 of JBARSJ010000268.1, read as the reverse complement.
CTTGCGGGGAAGTTTTTTGGCGTTTGCCACCCAATCTTTAACCATCTTTTTGGACGGCGGGCGGCGGACTAATTTCTTCTTGGCATTGGTCTCCAGGATTGCTTCATGCAAGTTAGCAGCGTTGCGCTGAGCCAATTCAACCACGGTGTCTACACCGGCTTCTTCCAGCAGGTCTGAATATTCTTCTCCCACGCCTTTAATCCGGAAAAGATCCACATGATTGACCCATTCCAGGATCAATTTGCCGCCGATGCCAGCTGCCCGGGCAATTTCATCCCGGCCTTTCATGGTAGCGCCTTTTTCCAATAAACTCTTGGTGCTCCGAACGCCTGCTTTCCGCAGCTGCCCGGCATATTTTTTTCCAATTCCTTCAACTTGTTCCAATTTTGCCATGATGAACTCCTTTATACGCTGAATTTCAGCGTATCCCTATACTGATAAAAAAATATCCTTCCCTGGTCAAGAGAAGGATATTGGGTGCTTTTATAGTTCGGGAATGATCAAGTCCATGCCGGGTTGAATCAGATCCGGGTTGTCTCCGATGAGCTCTTTATTAGCTTTGTAGATCACCATGTATTTGCCAGCATCGGCATAGTATTTTTTCGCGATCCCGCTTAAGGTATCGCCGCTAACTACTACGTGTTTTTTAATGACTTTTTTAGCTCCAATAATCGGCCTTTGTGGCTTTGCCCTCCTGGCATCTGCCCTGGCTTTGTCTGGATCGATTCCACCCAGTTTTCTTGGTTCTTCTACCACCTTGGGTTCTTCTTTCTCTTTCCTGGAACCGAACAAACCAAATATTCCTTTCTTTGCCATGATTTCTCCTTTAATGTCTATTATTGACCTGGTGAAATTATTGTAGCACTTAGTGTCCAGGAATGCATAAGATTTCTATCAGGATTTCCTTACTGGCCAGGGAGGATCATTCTTTTTTCGTTTTGTATTGTTGTTTCCAGCGCGATTTCACCGCAATAATTTTACTCAGAACGCAGGTTTTTCCGCTCGTAGCGGACAGCTTTGAGATAGCTTGCAGAAAACAGGGAAATCAACAGGATTTGCAGGGCCCAGGTGGGGAACATCTTACCCAGGGGAATGAATCCGCTGGCAACTGCATAGATCTCCGTGCCGACAAGGCCAAATATCACCGGTATGACCGTGATCAGCAGCACACCTTTCCGGGGCAGGGGATCTTGGTCTGCCCAGAGCAGCAGGATTGTCCAACCCAGCATCAAGGCTGTACCCATGCCCATTGCAAATCTGTAGGCAGGATCCGGTATGGATTCAAAACCCAGAAAAATTTGGGTGAATTTAGGGAACAGCATGGCGATGGCAGCGATAAAATCGATCACAGCGCCGATCCAGAAAGAAACTCGCAGCCAAAAAACCACGTTATGTTTATTCACTATCCCTCCTCAAAGGTTCGCACCAGGTCCAGAAATTCCTGGTTTTTATTTTTGGTAATCCGATTAAATAAATTCCTTCTAATATTGTCCTCCAGTTAATCATATTCGATTTCTAGAGGAAGTAAGTAAATTTCGATTATTAGCGTCCATCAACACAATTAATCAGTAGTGGAGGATGCGGTTTTGATGAGACCACATCACCCTGTATAAGCTGTCTTTCGAAAGCAGCTCTGATTCGGTTCCCCTCTCCACTATCCGTCCCCGGCTCAGAACCAGGATCTGGTCCACCCGGGACAATCCGACCAGACGGTGTGTCACCAGCAGGGCAGTTTTGTTTATCAGAATCTCAAATAGGGTGTCCAACACTTCCCGCTCTGTTAGTGGATCCAGGTTGGCGGTAGGTTCGTCCAGCAAAAAGACCGCTGCATCCTTAAGAACTGCCCGGGCAATCAGGATTCGTTGGCGCTCTCCGGCACTTAACCGCTGACCGCGTTCACCGATGATTGTCTGATAACCATCCGGGAGGGAGTGAATCATTTTATGAATTTTGGCTTTCCTGGCAGCAGTGATGATTTCCTCATTTCCGGCTCCTGGATTGCTCAGGGCGATGTTGGCCTGGATTGTGTCGTGGAAGAGATAACCATTTTGGGAAACCACGCTGATTTGCTGTCGAATTTCCTCCTGAGTCAGCGAAGATAACATTATCTTCTCCTCCCCGAGCAATAACTTTCCTTGATAATCCTCCCAGAAACGCAGCAGCAGATTGGTTAAAGTTGATTTGCCGCCACCGCTGGGTCCGACGATTGCCAGCGTTTCTCCCTCGCGAAGGCGGAAGCTGATCCCATCCAGGGCAGGCTGACGGCTGCCGGGATAGAAAAATCTCAGATTTTCCCCTCTCAACGAGAAGGGGGAAGGAAAAGAGGCAGGATTGATCGGGTCAACCACAACGGGTTCGGCATCCACCACTTCAAACAGCCTGGAACCGGCTTTCAGGGAGCTGGAAAGAGTTTCCATTGCCTGGGGCAGCGGTTGAACGGCTTCAAAAGAAGTCAGGGTCAGCAGAGCCAGGGCAGCCAGCATTACCCCGGAAATCTCGCCATCTTGGATTAAAGGGATGGCAGCGATCAGGACCAACCACATGGCCAGATTGCTTAATAGAATCATTAATCCTTCGTTTAAACCGCTGATCCGCGCTAATCTCAGTTGAGCGGCGTTGCAGCGCTGATTTATTTCTTCAAGCTGGCTTTGTTTCCTCTTTGATTGACCATAGACAATTAAATCAGGCAGCCCCTGGATGAAATTGACCAATCCCTCAGTTAACCGGGAGCGCTCCGAGATCAACCTTTCCCCTGTTTCACGGGCTAAAATCCGAACCAGCAGGGGAAGCATTAAACCGCTGAGGAAAAAACCCACCCCCAACAGGATTCCAAATGTTGGATGATACCGACCCAGCAAGAGGGATGTGCCCAGTCCGATCAAAAGGGCAACCAGCGGCGGAGCAGCTGAGCGGACATAAAAATCCTCCAGGGATTTGATATCCGAAATAATCCGGCTCAGCAGATCACCGGACCGGAAGTTTAGCAGCCGCGCTGGAGCCAGGGGAACAAGGGATTTATAAAACCACACCCGCAGCTTGGTGAGAATTTTAAAGGTAACACTGTGGGATACCAGGCGCTCGAAATATCGGCTCACCCCACGTAATATGCCAAAAAATCGCACTCCGACAATGGCTACTTGCAGGGCAGCGATCGAAGGATGCAAAGCAGCGGTGGAAATCAGCCAGGCGGAAGTACCCATCAATCCGATACTGGAGCCGATGGTCAGAACACCGAGCAGCACGGAAAGAAGGATTTGCCCCCAATGTTCGCCTAATAAGCCTGCCAGACGCTGCCAGGTAAGCTGCTGGAGGGTGGATTGATGAGTGGTTGGGAGAGAGGGAGACGGGGAGACTGGGAGAGAGAGAGACGAGGAGACTGGGAGAGGGGGAGACGGGGAGACTTGGAGAGAAGGAGAATGGGAGACAAGGTGATTTAACTGAATTCCTTTCTCTGCATTTTCTTTTAGAAGATCGATATTTGTACTCCCTGTGTAAGCTTGAACCAAATTTGTGTAGATCCCATTCTCCCTCATTAGTTCCTGGTGGGTTCCTTCTTCCACGATAGAGCCCCCCTGGAGAACCAGGATCCGGTCAGCTTTGTAGATGGTGTTGAGCCGGTGGGCGATAGTGATCACGGTCCGCCCCGCCATCAGGTTCCGGGTTGCATCCGCCAGTTGTGATTCTGTAACTGGATCAAGCTGGGAGGTTGGTTCGTCCATGATCAGGATTGGCGCATCTTTCAAAAAAGCGCGTGCCAGGGCGAGGCGCTGTGCCTGCCCGCCGGACAGGCGGGCCCCACCTTCGCCGATTAAGGTCTCGTACCCCTCGGGCAGGGAGTCGATGAATTCGGCGAGGTGGGCAGCGGAAGCCGCTGAAGCCACAGCGCCCAAATCCGCATCCGGTCGAGCCAGCCGGATATTGGCAGCAATTGTGTCCTGGAAGAGCGCCGGTTCCTGGGGTACCCAGGCGATCTGGTTCCGCCATTCCCCTAAATCATCTTTAATCAGCAATTTCCCGTTGATCCGGATTTCACCTTTACCCGCTGGAAAAAACCCCAGGATCAGATTGGCCAGGGTACTTTTTCCGGCACCACTTTCTCCGACCAGGGCAATCTGGTCACCTTGATTAATAGTTAGGGAGAGGTTATTAAGGGCGTCTTGATTCTCTCCTGGATAGCTGAAGCTGACCTTGTCCAGAGTCAATTGCAGAAGAGGAGGAGAAAATTTACTATCTGAGGAAGTCAGGGAAAATTTGTTGTTAATCGGATCTGTATCAAGGATTTCAAAGATACGAACCGCAGCGCTTTGACCCTCCATCCCGGCATGAAAACGCAGACCCAGCTGCCGCAGCGGGATGTAAAATTCAGGGGCGATCATCAGCAGGAACAATGCTTGTTCCAAAGTAACCTGGAAATACAGCAGCCGCAGTCCGATTTCAACTGCCACAATGGCTGTGCTGAGGGTTGCCAACAATTCTAACGCCAGGGCAGAGAGGAAGGTCACCCGCAGGACCTTCATGGTGGTTTTTCGGTACTGGTCGCTGGTTTCTTTAATTTTCTCTGTTTGTGACTGAGCCTGGTTAAATAATTTCAGTGTTGTTAAGCCATGAAGACTGTCCAGGAATGTGGCAGCCAGTTTACTGAGGGTGCTGAACTGCCGGTCAGTGATTGTTTGGGCGCTTTTCCCAATCAAATACATGAAGAAAGGAATCAACGGCGCGGTTACCAGCAGCACCAGGCCGGAAAGCAAATCCAGGGGAAATACAAACACTAGAATTGTCAGGGGGACCAGGGCTGAAAGCACCAGCTGGGGAAGGTATTGGCTGTAGTATGCATCCAGCGCTTCCACTCCCTCCACTACAGTAGTGCTGATTTCCCCACCCCGCTCCTTCTGGGTAAAAGCAGGGCCTAATTTTTCTAAATGATTTATCAGCATTATCCTGACCCGGTCTTTAACCTGGACAGCGATGGTTTTAGAGCTGACGCTGCTTAACCAGGAAAGAAGTGCCCGCAGGGTGAAAAATACCAGAGTGAGCTGCATCAGCCCCCAGACTTCGGTCAACCCTTCCTGATCCAGGAAGACCACCTTGACAATCCGGCTGATAAACCGAGCCTGTCCAATGATGAGCAGTCCGGAAAAAAAACCCAGACTGATAGTGAGCGCCAGCCAGAGGCGGCTTTTTTGAGCTAGATGGAGAAGACGTGAGTTTGGAAACATATTTCAGACCTGAAACGTTCATCATTATAGTATCACAGTCGTTTGTCCTGCTAAATGACCAGATTCTGGATTGTTTTTCCCTTGATTGATCCTGAACGGAAAGGGAATCGTGCTATACTTTTTTTAGTTACCTTTGAGTAATCATCAGGAGGCAGCAGCATGCCAGTAGAGAGTCGATTTTTAATAC
>JBARSJ010000267.1:0-4336 GCA_049644685.1 Anaerolineales bacterium | reverse complement strand
AGCCATCACCTTCTATGACTTTTTTCCTATCGTCTCAAGTCGCCGCCCAACGGATGAGCTCACCCGCCTAAGATAACTTGATTATACTTGTGCCACCGTGTCACCGGGTCGGGTGGAGCGTGGGTTAGGTTGCACTTATTCCGAAATCATCCGGATAAAGGTAATTCTTGTTGTTTGGTTTGTAATTGTTCATGATCATATGAGCCACAGTAGGAAAGGGATAAGTTACTTGATCCCTCGCGTTTTTATACTTCCCAGTCAGCCTTTTCACCTTAGTAACATGTTTTCTCAAATCAGATATATGGTAAATCCACCAATACCCATACGGTTTGCCTTCTTTATCTATGAAAATACCTCTAAGATACTTCGTTTTGAAGAATTTTTCTACGTTATCAACCTTTCCAATTCGTTCGACCAATCCTTCTCGTTTAGCTAGAATAATATCCGTGCACACATTGAATCCCTTCTTGCTATTCGTTAGGTCTTCAAATGTCTTCCTTTTTCCATTACCGTAGAATGCAAAAATAATGTTCCCCCCAAACATTACTATCTTCGTAAGGATAACGATATAGTAATATTTATCCTCAAAATGAATTTCTAGTACATCACCAACTTGTTGCCTTATCATTTTTTTCCGTAATCGAAAGATTGTGCAACCTAACGTAGTAGCTCACCTGCAGCCGGGTATTGGTTTGACAATCCTAAAACCCAGGCCGCCCACCTTAACCGGCTGTCAGGTGGAGCGTGGGTTAGGCAGTCGCAATATTATTCAAAACCATTTAGCAAATGTGCGTTCAGAAAATCGAGAACCTTCGGCCAAGAGTCAGCATTCGCAAAAGCATTATTAACAGCATTGCCTCCGCTAGCTATGTATTCGCCTGTAATTGGATGGTAAAATTGAGTAACAGTAGTTGGTCCGTAAGGAATACCAATACCATGCCCCGCACCAGCATAACTTAGATGTAAGTAAGCATAGGAGTGTTCAGCCTGTTCTAGTCGTTCGATAACCATCTCGGAAAACAATGTAGACGGCCACATTTGGTCATCCGAACCAGAGATAAGTAAAATTGGACCGTTTATGTTTTCCACTGGAATAGCGGCTTCTTCTACAATAGATTCATCTTCCATATTTAACAAAAATAGCTGGGTATATGCAATGGGCTTCCCATAAGCTGTTTGCTCGTTAACATATTCTTTAAACTCTGGTGTGAAAACAAGAGGAACGAAAGAAAGCGGCACTCCTTGATACGACCACGCAGATTGATTTGTCTCCCAGTCGCTCCCTTCCCAAACCATACCACTTGGAAGATAAGCAACAACTGCTTTGATTTCGGGAAACGTGGCTCCTAACAAAAGTGCCAGCTCCCCCCCGCGTGATGCCCCCATGACACCTATGTTTTCTGCGTCTACTTCGTCCTGCTCTTGCAACCAAACAATAGCTCTTTCAAAATATTCCAGTGGAATCTCCGTCAAGTTTGATGGAAGACTTTCAGCACCAAAATACGCCAAAGCAAATGCGGCATAGCCATGCGAGGCAAGTATCGCCGCCCGACCTTCTCCCAAACCTCCTCCAGAACCCCCCAAAACAATAACGGCGGGCTTTGGACTTTCTGCTGAAGGGAGGAAAAGAGTTCCAACTAATCCATTTTCCCGCACCGAGATTCTAGTAACATCTGGAAGCATGAGCAATCTTTCGACTTGTTTCGACGCCACAGTATTACCTTTTATTTCAGCAATAAAAGTTATTACCCGCGGCTCTGCTATGTTCCCAGAAGAAAACTCAATATCAATATCTTTACGCTTTTCCAGAGACCAAAACAAGCCCATTACATCAATGACATCGTAAGTGCCATCAACGGGTTTTTGTGCGCTCAAATCCACTTCTCCCTTTTCGTCAATCACAAAAGAAGCCCAAGATTCATATATTGAACCCGCCGAAAAGCGCATTTTTGCACGAACTGTCACTAGGTCTCCAGGAGAGAATCCCGAAAGGTTAATACTTACAATTTCATCAAATAGAGCACTTGCCGGATTAATTTCAATCGCAGGTTCAGGCTCTACCTGCGAATCAATTAAATCTGCATTGCACCCCAATAATGGAATCACCAGCAAGAAGATGAATACAACTCTCAATGTTCTCATATTTACGATCCTCGTCACCTAAACAAACTTTCTTTCTTCGCTGCCTAACGGATGAGCTCAGCGGCGCGTCACCCAGCGTCCGCTGCAGCGGGGGTTAGCTTGCGCTCTTCTTATTCTTCTGTATTCGATCGCTTACCTAAATGGCTAATGGCCTAGCATTATCCTGTAGCACTCACGTCAGCAGATAGTTTTGATGAAATCGGCCAGATGCTGATTGAATTTCTCCGGTTTTTCCATATGGAGCAGATGGCCGGTCTCTTCAATAGTGATCTTGCGGGAGTCTGGAAGCGACTCATCTAGCAAGTCGGCAACCTCCAGGCACGCCGGTATGTCATGCTCTGCTGTCAGAATCAAAGTGGGCACCTGGATCTCGCTGGTGCGTCCCACCGCACTCGGCTCAAGCACTCGCTGAGGGCTACGATGGGTAAAAGCCCAAAAGGAATGGTCATTAGCAATCTGTCTGAACTGTTCTCCCGCGACTGGATCGACGATAGTAGCTGAAAAGAATGGTGCTTTCATCCATGCATCCACAGCCGCTCCTGGCCCTAAGTCTGTAATTACAGTAACAATTTCAGCAATATCCGCATTCATGGCTTGTTGAGCTAGAGATGAATACCCAAATACCCATGGACCAACTAAAGTAAGTGACTTTGCTCTGTGAGAATATGCAAGGGAAAAGTCAACGGCGATTGCAGAGCCCATTGACCACCCGGCAATGTGGGCGCTTCTGACATCGAGATGATCCAGTAGAGTACCTAAGTCCTCGTAATCAGTATAAGACTTATTTTCAACAGGTAGAGACGATTGACCGAAACCCCGTACATCGTACCGGACAACCCGATAGTTCTTGGAAAAAATGCCAAACTGGTCATCCCAGTGTCGATGATCTCCGGTGTTCCCGTGTATAAATACAATAACATCGCCGCTCCCAGCCGACTGATAAAATAACCGACCATTGTTAACCTTGGCAAACTCAGTGAGTGTTCTTGCCATGGCCTCATCCTTAGTGTCAAATGGTTTGATAAGAAAAATTCTAAATTATTATCTCTATTACAATTTCGCGTATATAACGAGTAAGCTAACGTAGTAGCTAACCTGCAGCCGGGTCTTGGTTTGACGATCCTACAACCCATGCCGTCCACCTTAACCGGCTGTCAGGTTGAGCGGGGGTTAGCCCGTTTACTGAGATGGTGCGTGAGTTTCAGTTTCTCTGGTTGATAGATAACCAAGATCTACCATTGCCCAGGCAAATGCCCCAAATGATTCTTGAAGTTCTTTTTTAGCTTTTCCAAAATCCTCTTCAAGCAAGGAGTTGATGCTGCGTTCAAGGAAATTGAGTGCATCAATTGTCTGTTGATGTGTATTCTCCATACATGGGGGAGGAGTCATTAAAGCGAGGGAAGCTCCTAATCTGTCGACATCGGTTTGGATCTCTACCACCCTGTTTTTTGGTAATTCTTCAAGCTGTTTACCTTCATTCATCAAGGAAAGCATCTGATCTGCAATCGGAACCCACTCATTATAGTAGGCGTCAAATTCTCCTGGCTGGCAAGGTTCAGGCCAGTCTTCTGGGGGTGATGGTGTGGCGGTGGTTGTTGGAATGGGCATTGTCACTGATGGTGATGGAGTAACAGTATCAGGGACGGGGGTCCATGTGTGCGGCAGATCCGAGAGAGTAGTTGCTTTTGGGGAGAGATTCGTTGCTGAAACCTGGGTTTGTGTGAGCTCTAGTTTAGGAAGGGAATCAATATCGGGTGTACATCCCCAGAGAAGGGACGCCCAAGTGAAGAGAAATAGTAGTAAGAAGCCTTTCTTCATCTATTAAAAAACCTTTACCTTGTCCTAAATTTGCGGGCTAACGGATGAGCTCACCTGGCGCCGGATGGGCTTTTAATGATTATAGATCAAGAACCAATAATTGTAAAAGCCGCTGATTCCCTGCGCCGAAGGCGGTCAGGTGGAGCGTGGGTTAGCTTTTATTTGATTTTAGGGTCGTAAATAAGATCTACCATTTCTGCAGAGGTAATCCTCTTTTCGGTTTTTTCAAGGTAGAGATCGATGATCATGTCAGAGTCTTCTCTGTGAAGAGAATGATCATACAAACAAGTAACACGATAATAATCGTCAGGGATATTAAGTTCCTTCATATCATAATCATCCGAAAAACTATACTCGATTGCGTAACCATCAGCTA
>JBARSJ010000266.1:0-2038 GCA_049644685.1 Anaerolineales bacterium | reverse complement strand
GCCAGGCGCTGGCACAAAATGCTGCCCTACGTCGCAAGCGCAGGAGGGGGTGATGAAACGCAAGAAGAAACCCACGGCTGTCCAGAAGCGATCCAAGAATCGTACCGCCCTTGACCGCTTCTCCCTTGCCAAGCTCTGGCGTCATTTGCCGTTTACCTTTCCTGTTGGCTCAGATATCCCCCCCTCTCCCAAACCTCGCTATCGCTCCCACTATCGCTATCTGGGGCCGGGCTCGTTGAAGAACCCCCACACCTTGGCCGATCTTTCCCCTTTTGAGATCGCCCTGCGCTTGTATGATTACAGCAATCTGGAACCGCTGCTGGCAGCCCACCTCTACCGCCCCTCGGCCAAGGGGAAAACGCCATTCCATCCCGTTTCCATGTTTCTGCTGACTCTCTTCCGCCGCGCTCGCGATCTCTCCCGACCCGAGACCCTGCGAGTTCTGCGGCACAAAGAGGAAGGAGCTGCTTTGCGCCGCCAACTGGGCTTTGAGGACGAGTTCCCGTCGGAATCGGGCTTGCGCCACGTTGAAAACCAGCTCACCCCAAAGCTGCAGCAAGAGATAAACGCGCTCCAGATCGAGGCCTTGTACCGGGCCGATCTCCTGCCCACCCAACCGAAAGAGGAACGGAAGGTCACTCTTTCTTTCGATGGGATGCTGCACCAGGCCCGTTCGCGGATGCGCTGCGCCCATGCGCGGGAGCGCTGCTACCGGGAAGCGCCCCGTCCCTGCCGGGCGCGGGAGAAGGGCAAGAGAGGGTGCGACTGCACCGAGTCGGATTGTGCTCAACACTGCCGCTACACCACGCCACATGATCCAGAAGCCCGTCTCATCGTCTACACGGGCAGGAACAAGCGGGCCAAAGAGAGCCCCAATGCGCCACGAGAAGATGAGCAGCAGAAGCGCACCCGGAAGCGGTTTGTCTATGGCTACTACAGTTATGCCGGTCAGATGATGGATGATGAACTGGCAACCTACTGGATCCTGCCCGCCGCTTTTGGCTCAGCCACCACCGCTGACCGATCCCTCTTCCCCACCAACTTTTCTTTCCTCAGGTCCCGCTTCCCCTGGCTCAAGACCAGCGAGGTGCTCGCTGACGCTGGCATCGGCGAGCAGGACTGCCTGGACCTCATCTGGGCGGCAGGCGCCTTGCGCATGGTGGACATCCGTGCCCACAAGAGCGACGCCGACCTGGAACTGCAATTGACGCGTGGCTACAACGAGAAAGGGTATCCCTTCTGCCCCTTCAACTACGTCATGCGCTCCAATGGGCACGATTACCAACGCCGGCACACCAAGTGGCGCTGCGCCAAGAGTTGCCGCCAGGATTCCCAGCGCCCGCTGCCCGACTGCGACTATCTCAAGTCCAAATACAAGCACGGTTACACGGTCAATGTGGGTCGCACCCATACTGATGGCACTGTCCGCCTGGCTCGCGAGATCCCCTACGACAGCCCCGCTTGGAAGGAACACTACACCTGTACTTGCACCACAGGTGCAAGTGTGGGCGCCGTAACTCAGCCGAAAGCCGCAACAGCACACTCGAACGGCTTGGACTGAAACGGCTACCGGTGCACGGATTGTCCTTGGGGCACCTGCTGATTCTACAAGGCGACTTTGTGGCCAACCAACGCACCTTGGTCCGGCTCATTCGGGAAGCCGCCCTGCTCAGACAAGGTCAGTCTTAGCCTGAGCATTCACGGAGCATAGATCGTCTGATACCCCAGTTGAGTACCGGATTGACTGGGGCGTCACCCCATGCCTGCTGCCCCCCTTTGCCCTCTTGTTTCGCCCTCGGCCGTGGCGTAACTGTCTGCTCCGGCTCGCCGATTCCTGCTCAACCTTGCCTTTCTGGCTACCCGCTGCGCGTCTTGGCCCCACCCACTGCGCAAAATGCCCTGCCAATCCCCCCGCTATCTCGTGCAACCCATGCTGTCAAGTGGGTTCTCCCTAGATCTTGGGTTGTCTGTATTGCTATTCCCTGCATCTTCTTGGATGGGGTTTCGACCCACTGCGAAACCCCGCCAGGCGTGCGGC
>JBARSJ010000265.1:0-1600 GCA_049644685.1 Anaerolineales bacterium | reverse complement strand
CCAGGGAATCGCCCGCAGAAACACCAAGTAATTGTCGGGAAAATCCAGGAAAAGGCCATTCCTTAGTAGAATCCTCTTCTTTGGATTTAATCATTACCGGCAATGGCTGATTCTTAAGCAGGTAATTATCCTCCTCTTCAGGGTCACTTTCCGATGGATAACTATCCAGGGATGTATCAACCAGATTACCTTCTTCTGCAGCATGCTCTACAACCTCAACGGAAGCTTGCTGGGAGAGCATACGTTCAATCACTTCATCCAAATCTTTGCTGGTAACTTTAGTCTTCTTGAACTTAATACGAATCTCCCGGTAGTCACCCAGGGTTACCTCAGGCTGGAGAGGAATATTGAAGATAAATGTTGGTGGTTCAAAACTCTTGATCTCTTTTACCTGGCCGGGACCATAGGGCTCCTGTTCAACCTCCTCCAGGATTTTTGGATAAATATCATCCAGAAAATGCTCCAGGGCATGATCAATTATCGCACTTTCGCCAAAATGATTCACAATCAGTTGATAAGGTGCTTTTCCCGGTCGGTAACCAGGTATCTTTTTCCCCTTTGCCAGTTCTTTTGCCGCAACGTGTTTGGCTTTTTCAAAAGTATCCTGATCTGCTTCTACTGTCACTTCTATTTGATGATCTTCAAGATATGTTTGTTCAATTTTCAAGGGTTCCCTCTTATAGTATTGCGCATCAGAAAAGGGCCATGGATCTTCAGGCCCCTTTAAATTGCCTAGTCTGCTGATATGGGGAAGGTGGGGGTCGAACCCACACGCCTATAAGGGCACATGATCCTAAGTCATGCCTGTCTGCCAGTTCCAGCACTTCCCCGAATAAATTCGCGCGGAAAAAATTATAAGCTAGAGGGGTCACTGCGTCAATAAATCTACTATAATAGTTTTATTAACCAGCACTCCAGCGGACCATTGCCAGAAATCATCACACATCAAGAATAATGGAGTTAAAGAATGTTTGATCACTTTGATTTTCTCGCACCAATTTATGACCACTTTATTAAGGCAAAACCTCCTGAGACATTAACTTTGCTGGCTGATTTGTCATCTTCAGTTCGGCTGCTAGATGCCGGCGGGGGAACGGGTAGAATTTCCCAGTACTTTGAACCACTTGTAAATCAAGTTATCATTGCTGATTTATCCATCCAAATGCTAGCAAAATCTCAAACAAAAAACGGTTTAGATCCCGTGAATACTCATTCTGAGATGCTGCCATTCCCTGATAAATCCTTTGACCGGATTATAATGGTTGACGCCCTGCATCATGTATGTGATCAATCCAAAACCGCTCTTGAGCTGTGGAGAGTGCTTACACCTGGTGGCAAGGTAGTCATCGAAGAACCAGATATTCACACCCGGGGGGTAAAACTGATTGCCCTGGCAGAAAAATTGGCATTGATGCGCAGCCATTTCCTTACCGGTCAAGAAATCGAGGATCTATTTTCCTCGCTTCCAGCAGCGAAAAAGATCCACCGTGAAGATCATTTTGTATGGGTGGTCATCACAAAGGACCCTAAATAACTGCCCCTTAAAGTACGCGTAGAATTTTCACGTAAGGTGCTCTGATTTGCCCGCTCTCCTTAAGAT
>JBARSJ010000264.1:0-6324 GCA_049644685.1 Anaerolineales bacterium | reverse complement strand
TGTGTGTCACTGCGGTGCCAATATCGGAAGAGTGGTCGATATTCCTTCAGTCGTTGAATATTCCTCCACCTTAGACAATGTTGTTCATGCTGAAGAAGGCCTCTTTATATGTTCTACCGATGCCGCCGAGCAAATATCAAATACAATCCGGGAAAAAGGGCTCAATCGCGTGGTTGTCGCCGCCTGCACCCCCAGGACACATGAGCCGCTATTTAGGGACACGCTTCGGGAAGGGGGAATTAATCAATATTTCTTCGACATGGCTAATATCAGGGAACATTGCTCCTGGGTCCACTCTAAACAAAAGGAAGAAGCCACCCAAAAGGCAAAGGATATCGTCCGGATGTCGGTCGCCCGAACTGTCAATTTGGAGCCCCTGCAGGAATTCGATCTGCCCGTCAACAAGACGGGGTTAGTGGTCGGAGGAGGCCTGGCCGGGATGACCAGTGCTCTGAGCTTAGCCAACCAGGGATTTGAGGTTCACCTGATGGAAAAGGATACAGTCTTGGGGGGGATGGCACGAAGAATTCATTACACCCTGGAAGGGCTGGATGTTCCAGCATATTTGAGTGATCTTATCCACACAATCTACCAGCACCCCTTAATCCATGTATCTCATGATGCAACTATCATAGATGTGTCCGGTTATGTGGGAAATTTTACAACCACGGTAGAATCTGAAGGAAGGGTCAAAAAGATAAAACACGGCGCAGCCATCCTGGCGACCGGTGCTGCCGAATATAAACCCACCGAATACCTTTATGGGGAAGATGACAGGGTATTGACCCAGCTCGAGTTGGAGGAGCAAATCACCAAAGGAGATGAAAGGCTGATTAACTCCCAGAGTCTGGTGATGATCCAATGTGTCGGTTGCAGACAGGAAGACAGAAATTACTGTGCCCGGATATGTTGTAGCCAGGCTGTAAAGAACGTCTTGAAACTAAAAGAGATAAACCCCCGGATGGATACCACCATTCTCTTTCGGGATATGAGAACCTACGGGTTCAGAGAGGACTATTACCAGGAAGCAGCGGATAAAGAGGTAAGATTCATCCGTTGGGAACCGGAAGATAAGCCCCAGGTAGAAGCTGCCAAAGAGGGTGGCAAAAAAATTTTAAGGGTAACCCTACCTGATCCTGTTTTAGGTCAGAGGCTTGCATTGGACGCCGACTTACTCGTCCTGTCTGCCGCCGTTGTTCCCTCGGCAGGAAGTCAGGAAATAGCCCGATTATTCAAGGTACCTTTAAGCCCGGATGGTTTCTTCCAGGAAGCCCATGTAAAACTAAGGCCTGTTGACTTTGCCGTAGACGGCGTTTTTCTGTGTGGGACAAATCACTATCCCAAGCATATATCGGAAACAATTAGCCAGGCGTATGGAGCTGCCGGCCGGGCCGTAACTATTCTCTCACAGGATTCAGTCACAGCCTCCGGCTCTGTGTGCGAAGTAAACGAGAACGATTGTATATCGTGTGGGGCATGTATCACAGCTTGTACCTATGGTGCCATAGAGTTCCATGATACTCCGCAAGGCAAAAAGGCCACGGTTAATCCTGTTCTCTGTAAGGGAGATGGTCTTTGCAACACAAAGTGTCCAACAGGGTCAATTTTTCTAAAGCACTATACCGATGAAGAGGTTTTTCGACAAATTGACGCGGCGGTTCCGTCTCTTGCGGAGGATCCAGCCCTTGTAGAAGGCCACTTATGAACAAAGCAGCGATCACTGCATGGGGAGTAAGCTAAGAATGGTTGTAGGACATGAGTTTAAACCAAGGATTTTGGGATTTTTATGCAATTGGTGTTGCTACGCAGGGGCGGACCTTGCTGGAGTTTCTCGGTATCAATACCCCCCCAATATAAGGGTGATAAGGCTGATGTGCTCCGGCAGAGTCGACCCGGCATTTATACTCCGGGCTTTCTCAACAGGGACAGACGGAGTGTTCATAGGCGGTTGTTGGCTTGGCGAATGCCATTATATTACTGAAGGAAATTACGATGCATTAAGCATTATGCATCTATGTAGAAAATTACTGGAGCACATAGGGGTAAACCCCGAAAGGTTAAGGCTTGAATGGGTATCTGCCTCTGAAGGAATCCGTTTCGCCGAAATTATGACTGACTTTACCGAGAAGCTGAAGGAGTTAGGACCTCTTGGCACAAGCGAAAGAATAGACGAAAATGGATTAAAGCTCAAACTTGAAGCCGTTAATAAATTAATCCCCTACATTAAGCTGGTGCAAACGGAGAAGTTGAGAGTGCCTGTTAGAACGGAAGAAGAGTATCATAAGTTTTTCACCAGTGAAGAATTTAACAGGTTATTTAAAGAATTAATTAGTGATAAATTGGTAATAAGCCAAATTATGTTACTCCTGGAGGAAAGCCCCCTTTCAACCGGAAAAATCTCTGAGATTGTGGGCCTAAACCCGTCTGAAGTATCAAGGCATATGAATAGTTCATCAAGGCAAGGATTAGTCAGATACGATGCAAACCGCAAGTGCTATGCTCTCGCCTGAGGTGAAAGAGCAGGCAGTGGATCAGAAGAAGGAGAAGGATTAGAAAAAGACTATGGATAGCGACAGAATCGATCAGATTATTGATAAACATCAGGGCGAAGCCAGTTCACTCATTCAAATATTACTGGAAATTCAGAGCGAAAATCATTGGCTCCCCAAGGAAGCAATAGAGAGGGTCAGTGAAAAATTGCAGGTTCCTTTAAGCCGGACACAACATATCGCTACCTTTTATAAAGCCTTTAGTTTAGTGCCTAAAGGGCGCCATGAAGTTCACATTTGTATGGGTACTGCCTGTCATGTTCGTGGCGCGAAACGTGTCCTCGACACGGTGCAAGACCTGACTGGAATTAAACCTGGCGAAACGGACCTGGATTTGAAATTCAGCCTGGAAACTGTTTACTGTCTCGGCTGCTGTGCTTTAGGACCGGTGATGGAAATCGATGGGAAGACCCACGGTAAAATGTCGACAGCCGAAACAGCAGACGCGTTAAAAAGGTATGAGTAGGGCAAAATTATGGCGCGGTTAAATTCGTCTGAAGAGCTAAAGAAATTCAGACAAGAACTGATATCCAAAAGAGACCCAAACACGCCATGTATTTCAATATGTGCCGGTGCCGGCTGTCTTGCCTCCGGCGCACGTGAAGTCATAGCCGCCTTTAAAGCAGAGATTGAAAAACAGGGTTTACAGGCTGATGTGGATACCAAAGGAACCGGGTGTCCCGGATTTTGTGAGAGAGGACCTGTAGTGGTTATTTATCCTGAGGAGACATGCTATCTCCAGGTAACGCCTGAAGACATTCCCGAGATTATTTCACAGACCATAAAGGAGAAGAAGGTTGTAGACCGCCTACTCTATGTTGACCCAACCACAGGCGAAAAATCAATCCATGAATCCGATATCCCCTTTTATCAGAATCAAGAACGAAACGTAATCTGCAATAACATTAAGATTGATTCTAAGAGCATCGATGACTATCTGGCGATCGGTGGTTATTCTGCATTAGCCAAAGCTCTTTCTCAGATGACCGACGAACAGGTATTGGACGAAGTCAAAAAATCCAACCTGAGGGGAAGGGGTGGCGGCGGCTTTCCCACAGGGAGAAAGTGGGAAGGGTCCCGCAATGCCCCTGACGAAATAAAATATGTGATTGTCAACGCCGATGAGGGTGACCCCGGTGCATTTATGGATAGAGCTCTCCTTGAAGGAAACCCTCATTCAATCCTCGAAGGGTTGATCATCGGAGCCTATGCCATCGGCTCCCACGAGGGTTATATCTACGTTCGACAGGAATACCCCCTGGCAGTAGAGAATATAAACCTCGCAATACAGCAGGCTGAGGAGTATGGTTTTTTAGGGAAAAACATCCTTGGCTCAGGCTTTGATTTCATTGTCAAAGTGCACCAGGGAGCCGGCGCTTTCGTCTGTGGTGAATCGACTGCTCTGATGACAGCATTGGAAGGCAGGGTCGGAGAACCCAGACCGAAGTATATCCGCTCCAACATCAAGGGCCTTTGGAATAAACCCACTGTGTTGAATAATGTTGAGACATGGGCGAATGTGCCGCTTATCATCAATAAAGGCGCTGAATGGTTTACTCAATTTGGAACTGAAGGAAGCAAGGGTACGAAGATTTTCTCCCTGGTCGGTAAGATAACCAATACCGGCCTTGTGGAAATACCCATGGGCATGACCCTGAAAGATATTATCTACAAGATAGGCGGTGGAATCCCTGATGGCAAGAAGTTCAAGGCAGTGCAGACCGGGGGACCGTCCGGAGGATGTATCCCCGAGGAACTGCTGGATTTGGAAGTTGGTTTTGATGAACTCACCAAGGCCGGTTCAATGATGGGGTCAGGTGGGATGATTGTCATGGATGAAGATACCTGTATGGTTGATGTCGCCAGGTACTTCATTAACTTCCTCACCGATGAATCATGCGGTAAATGTCTCCCCTGCCGTGAAGGCCTGAGGCAGATGGACAAGATTCTCACGAATATCACCGAAGGAAAGGGAAAAGAGGGCGACATCGAGCTTTTGGAAGCGTTAGCCGAGACAGCCATCGAAGCCTCACTGTGTGCCCTGGGTAAGAGTGCCCCTAATCCGTTTCTAAGTACCATACTTTACTTCAGAGATGAGTATGAGGCACACATCAGGGAGAAACGATGCCCGGCATTGTCCTGCAAGGAGCTGATCTCGTATTATATTGACCCGGATAAGTGCAAGGCCTGTATGATATGCCTTAAAAAGTGCCCTGTTGAGGCGATCGACGGGGGCAAGAAAAAGATCCATATAATTGACCAGGAGAAATGTACAAATTGCGGAACTTGCTTTGAGGTTTGCCCCTCTCGCTTTGGTGCGGTGAAAAAGATTTCCGGAGAGCCTGTTCCGTCTCCTATCCCTGAAGAAGAAAGAATTATAGTCAAAAAAAGCAAAGAAAAATGAGTAAAATCCGTTTGCAGATTGATGGAAAAGAAGTTACAGCAAGAGAAGGGATGACCGTCCTGGAGGCAGCCCAAAGTGCGGGGATATCTATACCCACACTCTGTCACCACGAAAAATTGGAACCTTTTGGGGGTTGCCGATTATGCATCGTAGAAGTAGAAGTTCGCGACAGGACAAAGCTCGTTATTTCCTGCGTTTACCTGGTAGAAGAAAATTTGGTGGTCAGAACCAGATCTGAGAAGGTAGATAGAATTCGCAAAACCCTCGTGGAGCTGTTACTGGCTCATGCCCCGGATTCCCCCCAATTGCAGGATTTGGCTGTGGAGTATGGAGCAGACAAAGACCGTTTTGAAAAAGAGGCCTCATTTTGCATTCATTGTGGGCTATGTGTCAGATACTGTGCCGAGGTGAAAAAGAAGAACGCTGTTGGATTTGTTGACAGAGGAATAAGGAAGGAGATCAGTTTCATTCCGGAAATAGCCTCTAAGGAGTGCAATAGCTGCAAGGAATGTTTTCCGCTCTGCCCGACATCGTATCTCCAGGCAGCTTTCGTTTTAACCGAAGCCCTTGCGTTTCCAAAAGCTTCTTCCGAACCTGCGTCAGAGGAATCATGAAAATTCAGGTTGATTTTCTCAGTTTGCCCAAAGTGACCAAAATAATCGGTAGCAAATCAATTGCTTTCGAGCTCAGCGGCCACAGCATCCAGGACCTGGTCCAGGAAATATCCGATAAATACGGCCAGGAAATCAAACAATTTCTACTGGATGAATCCGGCCAATTAGATACGGTCTTCAAGGTACATCTAAACAAACAGCAATGGATACCGCGGGACCATCTGGACACATCCCTCCAGGCCGGCGATCAGGTAACCTTCATGATGTTAGTGGGCGGCGGTTAAGTGAATTGATAAAAAAAACCCTTTTTATTCTGCTGGGAGGTCTTTTTACCGGCCTGGCATTTCTGGGTATTTTTCTTCCCCTTTTGCCTACCACTCCATTCTTACTGCTGGCTGCATTTTTTTACTTAAGAAGTTCGGAAAAATTATATCACTGGCTGCTGAACCATAAGATCTCCGGAAAATATTTACAGAATTATCTGGATAATCGGACAATCCCATTGAAAATTAAAATTTTTACTCTAACCCTCCTATGGGTAACGATACTGTCAACCGCACTTTTTTTCGTCGATACGTTCATTATTAAATTATTGTTGATTGCAATCGCAATCGTCGTTACCATCCATATTCTATGGTTAAAAACAGGTGAATCAATTGAAAAGGAACAAGCGCAACCCGGTGTCGGAGGTTGACAATTTTTCATCAATCTATTGACAATGAACAATAATTCCCATAATATTTCATTGAGATGAAAA
>JBARSJ010000263.1:0-10853 GCA_049644685.1 Anaerolineales bacterium | reverse complement strand
CTATTAAGATTCTAAATAGGTTAAACTATTGCCAGTTTAATAGGATTAATGAAATATCCCAAATGGCTTATGAATCTATCAACATAAAGTTGATTCCATTTGATGTAGATTCAGAGGTTTATTTTTTCTTCGCAGTCATCTGAAGGCGAATAATCGAGGCATCTTTGGCAATAGACACCAGAGCTAATACGGTTTCAGTGAACAAGCGGGTGAGGATCAAGGTTAAGAAACCTATAACCCAGGCCATTACCAGTACACTAATCCCAGCCAAGAATATGTTCTGTGGATTAATAACATCAAGTAAAGACAGAATCATTCCCAGAGAACCAGGGGCATAATATAAGAGGGATGTTCCTGCAAACCAAATAGCTATCATAGCTGGAACACTCATAATCGCCAAGAAAATAAACACGACTTCTCCGAATGTTACCAAAGCCAAGGCAATAATCGGGGTGATGATGTAGTCAGATTCTGGCAGCTCTGTGATCTCAACCGCTCGCTGGTACAAAATTTTTGTAACTAAAACGCCGGCGAATATAAAAAACAACTGCCAGACCAGATAACCTAAACCCCCAAAGAAATTAAATTGGTTAATGAATCGCCAACTTAGGATCCAGGTTACAAACAACGCGATACCAAAAATCACAGCAAAAATTCTTAGCACGATGCTGATCGCTTTTTGAATTGATTTACCTGATTTCAAGGTATCCAGAACGGGTTGTGTGTTGGTATATTTCGAATAAATACTCGTTATCTTTTTTACAATATCGTTATTCTTAATCTTTTCCCAGAGTTCCATAAAATTCTCCTTTATTTCCAATGGATCAAACACATAATTATTATAATAACATGAAAAATCTGCGGAAAATAATAAAAATCAAACTGCTCAAAGTCAAGGAAAATGACCCACAGTATGCTTTGGAGAGGTTTATAATGGGGTGATTAGACTAGACTCGCAGAGTTATTTAGGGACCGGGTCCTTAAAAAGGACCCGGTCCCTAAATAAAAAAAAGAGCAAAGGATTTCTCCTTTGCTCTTTTTCAGTTCTGAGGTAAATGCCCTACTGTCGTTGATTCAGGGCAGACTGGGCTGCTGCCAGACGCGCAACCGGCACCCGGAAGGGCGAACAGCTGACATAATTTAAACCAATCCGGTAGCACCAGTCAATGGATTCTGGATCGCCTCCATGCTCGCCGCAGATCCCAACTTCGAGATCTGTTCGGGTTGCCCGGCCTTTTTTCACGGTCAAATCCATCAATTGACCTACACCTGGGATATCAATGGTTTGGAAGGGATTCTTGGGGAGAATACCGTCTTCAACGTATTTCACCAGGAAATTCCGCTCCGCATCATCCCTGCTGTAGCCGAAGGTGAACTGGGTCAGGTCGTTGGTTCCGAATGAGAAGAATTCAGCAGTCTCCGCAATTTCATCCGCCGTCAGCCCTGCGCGGGGAATCTCAATCATGGTGCCGAATTTATACTCAAATTTAACCCCCTTCTCTTCCATAACCTTGGCAGCAATTTCTTCCAACTTGGGCTGGATGAAGTGCAGCTCATTGATATGACCGGTGAGGGGGATCATCACCTCTGGTTTGGGTTCAAAACCACGCAGTTTTACATCAGCGGCAGCCTCAAAAATTGCCCGGACCTGCATGCTGACGATTTCCGGCATCATCACACTCAAACGCACACCACGCAGTCCCATCATGGGATTGCTTTCATGCAGATTCTGAATGTTGACTAACAGGTCTTCTTTCTCCTGGTCAACTGTGCCGTTAATCCTGTTGGTAATCACCGCTTCCAAAATTTCACCCTCATCCGGCATAAATTCGTGCAGCGGGGGATCAATCAAGCGGATGATCACCGGCAAACCGGTCATGGCTTCAAACAAGCCGTCAAAATCGCTTCGCTGATAAGGAAGCAGTTTATCAAGGGCATCCTGCCGATCTTCAACTTTGTCAGCCAAGATCATTTTTTGTACAATGGGCAGTCTTTCCGGCTCAAAGAACATGTGCTCTGTCCGGCAGAGGCCGATGCCTTGCGCTCCATAGGATCTTGCCCGGCGGGCGTCTTCAGGATAATCTGCGTTTGCCCACACCATCAATCCGCGGGTTGGCCAGCCTTTTGGCGCCTTGCGGATATCCTGGGAGGAGGAAATCTCGTCTGCCCAACCCAGGAGTTCCATTAATTCTGTCTGTTCCTCAAGAGAAGGAGCAATCGAAGGGATTTCTCCTAAAAACACTTCCCCACTGGTGCCGTCAACGGAAAGGAAGTCCCCTTCTTTAACTGTAACCCCTTTGGCTACCAGCTCTCGCTTTTTCATATTAATTTGAATATCAGAGGCTCCCACAACACAAGGAACTCCAAATTGACGGGCTACAACTGCCGCATGGGAAGTTGCTCCGCCTTCGCTGGTGAGGATGCCTTTAGAAGCCAGCATGCCATGCACATCATCCGGTTTGGTGAAAGGGCGGACCATAATCACATCCTGTCCATCCTCTTTGGATTTTTCCTCTGCGGTATCAGCGTCAAAATATACCCGGCCAACAGCTGCTCCCGGGGAGGCATTAACGCCAGTGGCGATCATTTTGCCATCTTTTTCAGCTTTTGCTTTTTCGTCTGGATCAAATTGAGGATGCAGCAGGGTATCAACCTGGTCGGGAGTCACCTTTTGAACAGCTTCTTCCTTGGAAATCAAACCCTCATCAACCATGTCCACGGCGATCTGGACGGCCGCTTGGGCTGTCCGTTTTCCATCCCGGGTTTGAAGCATCCACAGTTTTCCCCGTTCGATGGTGAACTCTACATCCTGCATTTCCCGGTAATGTTTCTCAAGTTTGCTGGTGATGTCCTGAAATTCTTTGTACACCTCAGGCATGTCATCGTTTAATTCATCAATAGGGTCAGCATTGCGGATGCCGGCAACCACATCTTCACCCTGGGCGTTGAGCAGATACTCTCCCCAGAGTTTGTTTTCTCCGGTGGAGGGATTCCTAGAAAAAGCAACTCCTGTACCGGAAGCTTCTTCCATATTTCCGAAAACCATAGTCATTACGTTGACTGCAGTGCCCAAATCGTGCGGAATACCGTCCGCATTGCGGTAATCTATAGCCCGCTTTCCGTTCCAGGAAGCAAATACCGCTTCCGTAGCCAAACGCAGCTGCTCCGCAGGGTCTTGTGGAAAATCAAAGCCTTTTTCTTTTTTAACGATCTTCTGAAATTCCCCGGTTAATATTTTCCAATCTTCCGCCGCCAGATCGGTGTCCAAGGCAACTTTCTTTTTCTCTTTATACTCATTCAGCACATCTTCAAAAGCTTCATCATCGATGCCTAGTACAACCGAACCAAACATTTGCACCAAACGCCGGTAAGCGTCATATACAAACCGTTCGTCTCCAGTCAGGGCAACCATACCCTCAGCGGTTTCATCGTTTAACCCAATATTCAATACCGTATCCATCATGCCAGGCATGGATTTCACTGCCCCGGAACGACAGGAAACCAGCAGCGGATTTTTTATATCACCGAATTTTTTTCCTGTTAATTCCTCAGTCGCTTTCATCGCTGCCAATTCCTGTTCCCACATGCCTTCAGGGAATTTTTCTCCCCCGGCAATATAAGCATTACAGGCTTCAGTCGTGACTGTAAATCCGGGAGGAACTGGGATATCAATTCTGGTCATCTCTGCCAGATTTGCCCCTTTTCCGCCTAACAACGAGCGGACATCATCCCACGCCCCGCCAACATGCTCTTCTGCTTCTTCTACTTCCTGAAATGTATAGACCCATTTCTGGTCTGCCATCATAAACCTCCTGCTGCATTAATCAATAACATTATTTCTGTCTTAGAGGCATGCCTCCAAACGTATTATTTTACCATTGATTTTTTCTTTGGCACTTCGCCTCTTTAGGAAATCCACAACCCGGTCCAGGGTTCTACATTCAGGATAAACTCAGTACCCGAGATGATGAATTCTTGATTGGTTAATAAATCCTGGACAATTCTGCCATCTGACCAGCTTAAATTAGTCATCGGAATACGAAATGCCCAGCGGGCACTGCTGGCATTCAGATGAAATTTTATCACCTGGAGCAGCAAAGTCCCTTAACACTATCTCACTTCCCGCTCAGGAAGAAAAGCCCATTCCCATTTTATGCATATTGGGCAAGAACCATCCGCACTTGCGATAGATATCCCCTGCCGAACAAGTTTAGATGGTTTAGTAAATGGTAGAGATTATATATTTTATACCGGGCACGGTAACCTGGATCCAGGGACCGAATTTCGTTGTAGGCACTGTAAAACTCAGCTGGATAAGAACCAAAGAGATCGGTCATGGCCAGATCTGCTTCTGCCCACCCATAATAAACCGCAGGGTCGATTATCGCCGGCATCCCCCTTTTATCTGCCATCAGATTACCGCTCCATAAATCACCATGAATTAATGATGCCGGCTGTTCCGGAATCAGCTCGGGCAGTTTATCCATCAACTTCTCTAATTTCTGGATATCCTGGGCCTTCAAAAGGGATTGTTTTTGAGCTATCCGCAATTGGGGTTTTATTCTCCGCTCCCTGAAAAAATCATGCCCGTATTGCATCCAGGCATTAAGCTGCGGATTGCTGCCAATATAATTATTTTCCTGGTATCCGAACAATTCGTTCACCTGGTTGTGGACCTGTGCCAGCTGGCGGCCGAGCAGCTGCCAATAATCCTCACAGCGGGATTTCGGCTGCAAATCCTCCAGCAATAAATACTCTGCTCCCACCAGGAATACCTGAGGAACGACAGGACCGCCGTGAACCCTGAGAGCATTTAACCCTTTGGCTTCTTTTTCAAATATGTCAGCTGTCGTTTGATTGTTTTGTTTAAGAAAATAACGATCCCCAGATTCCACCTGAATCAGAAAGGTCTCGTGGATGCATCCCCCACCCACTGGTTCTGAATTGGTGAGATTTCCACGATCGTGATCCTGGAACCAGGCTATGATATCAGGGTGAATACTGCCCACCTTCCAACTCCTCCAGCAATCCTTCGCAGGATCTCTTTACAATCTTAAAAGTGGAAATAAAACCGTCTGGCCCCCCATAATAGGGATCAGGAACATCCAGATTTGGTTCTCCCTGAGAATCAAATTCCCTCATCAGGTGAATTTTGTTATCCTGTTCGGTTGTAACAGTCCAGCTCTGGAGGGATTGCCTGTTAGCTTTATCCATGGCGATAATCAGATCAAATCGGGCAAAATCATCCCGTTTAAACTGTTTGGCTCTGCCTGAATATACCAAACCCCGTTCCGCTGCAACTTGACGCATCCGCCTATCCGGTCTCTCACCTGCATGGTAGGCAATTGTTCCGGCGGAATCAACAAAATATTTATCAACAACTCCTTTTTCATCAGCAAGCTGTAAAAATATATGTTCCGCCAGAGGGCTGCGGATAATATTACCCTGACACACAAAACAAATTCTCATGGTTTATCTCCTGACACTATATCCTACCATCTCAACAGGTCATAGTCACTCGTCCAGGGGCAGTACAGGGTAGATTTTAGGAAAATAGGCGGCAGACGACACCGGGTTTACTGAGAAATTGAGGTCTGGGCAGGGTTCAAGCGGATGAAATTGGCTGATTAATCAAATCTATAGCCTAATTTGCATAATCGTGTATAATTGAGATTAGTTCAGGAAAGATACTTTCTTTCTCTGGAAGTACTTTGAAATTGAAGCAGTAACTCAGGTTCTGATAGTTCTATCAGAATAAACATTGGGGCTTGAATATACCGGTAATCCTCCTGGAGGAAATCGGTCAGGGTAAGTTATAACTGCCAGCCCCCCAATACTTGGGTCGCTCAACAGAAGAAAATTCAGCGGCCGCGGCACTAATAAAACGATCCACCATCACAAAGTGGTATTAAAGAATTACTCACATTGGCATAACGAACGGATACCAAGTGGAATAAGTCCAACGCTAGGTAGTAAGTTACATATCATTTCATCCCTGAAGTCCTAGCGTACCACAATTTAGTGTATGGGATCAGGAAGTCTATTAAAACAGCCGTGGCCGATCAAGGTGCCATTACGGCTGTTTTATGTTAACTGTAACCAAACTGGAACCCCAGAAGAAAAACCCGCAGCGGTTGAATGTTTATCTAAATGGTGATTTTGCATTCGGCATTTCCCGGGCGATAGCTCCCTGGCTGGAAGAAGGAAATGAACTCAGCCAGCAGAAAATCACCGCTCTGCAAACTGAAGATGAGATTGAACAAGCCTATCAGCGAGCACTAAACTTCCTCAGTTATCGGGTCCGTTCTGAGCAAGAAATCCGCCTGAATCTGCAAAAACACAAGACTCCGGAAATAATCATCAATCCTGTCCTGGAAAGGCTGAAAGAAGGATCTCTCCTTGATGACCGGAAATTTGCTCAGCAATGGATTGAAAACCGAAACACGTTCCATCCTCGCGGTAAAAGAGCTCTCTCCTCAGAACTGTACCGAAAAGGAATCTCAAATCAAATCATAGAAGAAACTCTTCAGGATATCAATGAAGAGGAGCTCGCATTTAAATTCGCCCGGAAAAAAGCGGGCAAATTTAAGACCCTGGATAAATCCGCGTTTCAGGAGAAAATGTATGGCTATTTATCCCGTCGGGGTTTTAATTACAGCTTATGCAAAGAAGTAATCACAAGCTTGTGGGCTGAGTTGGAAAAGGAATCATAATTATTAATCATCTACAAATCATTATTTGATCGATACAGGGATCAATAAAAAGGGGCTTTGCCATGAATGGAAATTTAATCCTTATCAGTTTTATCGCCCTGGTATTAGGGGCAGTTATCGGGTTCTTTGTTAAGAATTATCAAATCGTACAAGAAACAGATAAGAAACAAAATAAAGCGTCCAAAGTTCTCAGTGATGCAGAAAGGAAATCAACTGAGCTAGTGAAAGAATCCCAGGACCGGGCAATTGAAATCGCCCAGTCAGCAGAAAAAGATGCTCATGCCCGCAGGATAGAAATCACTCGCGTTGAAGAAAGGCTGCAAAGCCGGAGTGATCAACTCGACCGCCGGGCAGAAAAGATTGAAGACCGGGAACATGCAATCAGTCAACGGCAGAGCGCACTCGATAAAAAAGCCAATAAAATTGAGGAGATGTTTACCAATGTCTCCCAGGAACTTGAACGGGTAAGTAAAATGACCCAGGTGGAAGCAAAAGAAATCCTGTTAGAGCAGGTAGAGCAGGAAGCCAGAAACGACATGTCCCGGATTGTGCGTGAAATTGAAGCCGAAGCCCGGGAGCAGGGCGAACGCAAGGCAAGGAAATTGATCGCTGATGCAATCCAGCGTGTTGCCTCAGATCACGTTGATGAAGTCACTTCTTCAACTGTTCCACTTCCTTCAGATGATATGAAAGGGCGGATCATTGGCCGCAACGGCCGTAATATCAGGGCATTTGAAAAAGCCGCCGGAGTGGATGTAATTGTAGATGACACCCCGGAAGCCGTAACCATTTCCTGTTTTGATTCCGTCCGGCGTGAAGTAGCCAAACAAGCCATGAAGAAACTGGTGCTTGACGGCAGAATTCATCCTGCACACATTGAAAAAATTATAGAAAAAGAACAAGAAGATATTGAAAAAGTGATCATGGAAGCAGGGGAACAGGCAGCTTATGAAGCCGGGGTGCCGGGCCTGCATAATGATATTCTTAAAACGCTGGGACGCCTAAAATTCCGGACTTCTTATGGTCAAAATCAGCTTGCCCATGCTGTTGAGTCTGCCCAGCTGGCTTCAGTTCTCGCTTCGGAGATGGGCGCTAATGTTGAAATCTCCAAAGCCGGCGCTTTGCTGCATGACCTCGGGAAAGCGATGGATCATAACGTGGAAGGCACCCACGCCCAAATCGGGGCTGAATTTGCCGCAAGGCATGGTGTCCCACCCAAAATCGTGAATGCCATCGCTGCCCACCACCATGAAGTTGAACAGGAAACAATTGAGGCTGTCATTGTCGAAGCCGCAGATGCCATCTCTGGTGCCCGTCCCGGAGCACGCAGAGAAAGCCTGGAACAATACCTCAAACGGGTACGGGCTCTGGAAGATGTTGCCAACTCCTATGATGGGGTGAAAAGCTGCTACGCCCTGCAAGCAGGCCGTGAAGTCCGAATCTTTGTCCGCCCCAAACAGGTTGACGATCTGGCTGCCTCCCGCCTTGCCAGGGATATCTCCAAAACCATAGAAGAAACCATGCAGTACCCGGGGAAGATCAAGGTTACTGTTATTCGGGAAACCCGGACAGTGGATTACGCAAAATAGTTAATTTCCCCTTAATAAACATGATCCGTAATCCACTCAGGATTACGGATCGTTATTTTTAAAGGACCCGGTTCTTTTGAAAGAACCGGGTCCTTATAATTATTTAAGAAAAGGATTCTCCCGCCGTTCTTCACCTACAGTTGTCTCCGGTCCATGACCGGAATAAATCCTGGTTTCATCAGGAAGGGGCAGCACATATCTCTGAATGGATTCCATCAATGTAGAAAAGCTCCCGCCTAACAGATCCGTCCGCCCTATTCCTTGCTTAAAGATCAGGTCACCGCTGAACAAAATCCCTTCACTCTCACAATGAAAAATCACGTGTCCCGAGGAATGTCCAGGAGTGTGATGGACTTGAAATTGATACTTCCCCACAGTAAGCAGCTCCCCTTCCTGGAACTCATGTGTTGGTTTTGGCGCTGATTTCAGCGGGACACCAAACAGGATCGCACCCCCTTTGATTTTCCACAGGTTCATATCCCGGGGATGAAGTCCAACGAAAAAATCCTCATCTGCGGGTAAATCCAACCCGGTGAGCAAATCTGCCAGGCCCCCAAAATGGTCAAAATGAGCATGAGTTAACCAGACACTCTGGATCTCCCAGCCTAATTGGAGGATTTTTTCAGCCAAAACGGCTCCATCCCAGGCAGGATCAATGACCACTGCCTTTTTACTCTCCGGGTCCCCTACAAGATAGGTGTTTGTCGCTACCGGTCCTAAAACAAGTTTTTCGATTTCAAGCATAATTGATTATTCCTTGGTTGGTAAACTTTTTTCCAATTGGCATTTATTATAGTCCAGAACTGCCTAAAATCACTTGGGTAACCCGGGAACCCATGTTAAACTTAAATCAATATCACCGCTATCCCCTCAGGAGGCAACTGATGTCAATGCATCCTCCGGAACCATTCCGGATCAAAGTGGTTGAACCCATTCATCTCATTCAGGAGGCTGAAAGAGAAAAAGCTCTCCAAAGAGCCGGGTACAATATCTTCGGATTAAAATCTGATGAAGTTTTTATTGATTTGTTGACTGACTCCGGAACCGGCGCGATGAGCCAGGAGCAATGGGGCGCGATGATGATTGGGGATGAGTCTTATGCCGGCGCCCGGTCTCATCAAAGGCTTTCAGCTGCCATGGATAAGATCTTTGGATTTCGCCATTTTGTACCCACCCACCAGGGAAGAGCTGCTGAAAACATCCTCTGTGCAGTGACACTCAAAGAGGGTCAATACGTTCCCTCGAACATGCATTTTGATACCACGGAAGGGAATATCAGGGCCCGGGGCGGCAGACCGACCAACCTTGTCATCAAAGAGGCTTTTGATAACAAGTCCGATCATCCGTTTAAGGGTAATATGGACCTGAAGAAATTAGAGGATTTTATCAAGCAGATTGGTCCGGAGAATATCCCCCTGGGCATGATTACCATTACCAATAATGCCGGTGGTGGACAGCCGGTTTCTTTGGAAAACCTGCGGGCTGTTTCAGAGATCTATCACTCTCACCAGATTCCCTTTTTTATTGACGCCTGCCGTTTTGCTGAAAATGCCTATTTTATCAAATTACGCGAACCTGGCTATGAAAATAAAAGCACTCTGGAAATTGCCCAGGAGATCTTTTCCCTCGCAGATGGGGCAACAATGAGTGCAAAAAAAGACGCCATTGTAAATATTGGCGGCTTTCTGGCCGTGAATGATTCCGCGCTTTTTGAAAAGATCTGTACCGAGCTGATTTTACGGGAAGGTTTTATCACCTATGGAGGATTGGCAGGGCGAGATCTGGATGCAATTGCTGTTGGATTAATGGAAGGGTTAAAAGAGGATTACCTGGCTTACCGATTGGGGCAAACCGCATATCTGGTAAATGAGCTGAAGAAACTTGGCATCCCAGTAGTTGAACCTGCAGGGGGGCATGCGGTCTATATTAATGCGGGAAAGATGCTTCCCCAAATTCCACAGGCAGAATTCCCCGGGCAAGCCCTTGCCGTGGAGATGTATCGGTCAGGTGGGATTAGGGCGGTTGAGTTGGGATCGGTTGCTTTTGCCTATCCGGATCCGGACAGTGGGGAAATGCATATTCCAGAAATGGAATTAGTCCGCATGGCAATCCCCCGACGGACCTATACCCAAAGTCATTTGGACTATGTAGTTAATGTTCTAAAGGATATAGCTGCCAAGAAGGAAAGCTTGTCTGGCTACCGGATTATCAAAGAGCCAAAATTGATGCGGCACTTTACGGCGACATTTGAGCCTGTCTGATCAAAGCCAGAAAGCGATCAATCACATAAGGATAAAAGGATAAGTTCTTATCCGAAAATGTGAATGACAAATACTTATCCATTTATTGCGCACTTGAAAGATAATTAACGTTAGGAGGCAATAGCTTTGCAAAGGATATTTTCACGATGAGCGCGATTAATATAAAGCCGGGACGGTTTTTCTATCTGGAATGGATTTTTCTGAACGCAATCACTGTGGTCATGGCATGGTACGTCGCCTGGACACTTATTTCTCTGGTTGTAAACGTGTTTGGGGATACGATTCAGGTT
>JBARSJ010000262.1:0-1941 GCA_049644685.1 Anaerolineales bacterium | reverse complement strand
GTAGTCATAAACAGAATACCCTTTCAGATAGATCCCATCGACATAGATCTGGTTAGGATCCTCGCGGACATTGTCAGGCGCCAGAACTTCCGCAACATAATCCATGGGAAGGGTAGGGGAAAATTCCGATAGATCCGGAACTGAATAAGACGAAGGTTGGTTAGCGTCTTTGTCCAAGACATTCTGCAATGCTGAAGCCGCGCTTCTTTCCTGGGATCCTGTTGTTGTGGGGTGGAGCACCCTCCAGACAGCCTGGGCCATTGCAGGCCCATCAAGCGATATCAGTTCGATTCCCTGGTTTTGGAATGATTGGAGAAGAATGCCGCCATGTTGGGCAAAATATTCACGGGCTGTGCCAGAATTATTTACAAGATCATCCACACGAGCATCATCGCTTCTACCAAGGCCAAAGAGTCCACCCTTTTTCTGATAAGGCGGCATATAGGACACGGTAATAATCATTCTCCAGGTGATGGGATTGACGCTGGTATACCAATTGGTGATCAATGCCATAAAGCTTCGGGCTGATTCTTCAATATTCTCGTGGTTAAGGTGAGCAGTATCGGTTTGTTGGGCAGCAGATTCGCTGGACCAGAACTGCTGTATCTTGAAGAAATGTTCCAGATCAGGTGTGGGATCAATAGGCTCCGGGATCACAGTGAGTTGAAACTTGGACCGCGGGGGAAGGCTGGCCAGAACATTGGCATAGCGGCGTTGGATCTGGAAGATCTGGTCACTATCAGCTTCTGCTGCAACTGGCGGGAACTCATACATCTGCACATATTTCCCGTGTGTGGTGATCAGCATATCTGGGAGCACCTTAAGTACAGGTACCAAGCCCAGGGTATCAGATTCAGGTTGAGTAAAGGTTTTCCCATCCCCGCCAATGTTATTTTTTTGCTGCCTATCACCAAATAGTTTTTTCATAAATTAGAATCCTGACCCACCCAATAAAGATTTCAAACCGCCCAGCCAAACCCAGGCCAATAAACCGGCCAGCAGCGCCAACCCGAGAATGTTGAGCAGGGTAGCACCTGTTAAAGGCATGGCTCGAATTTTGAACCAGCCGGTAGCTTTCGCAAGCTGTTCCATTTCAGGAAGTTGGCTCACATCCCAGGCTGCATCCCGTATCCGCCTTCTATTCTTGGTGTGTTCGGTATCATCTGCCCGAGGATATACAAATTCATCTGGCGTGGAAAATGGATCAGCTGCTTCCTGGGCTGATATGTAGTTGCGCTGATGCACTTTCGGTCTTTTTCGGAAGCGAAGAAAATCTAAAAACACCTCTTCAAATTTCCTGTTTGTTCCAGGTTCTCGGCCAATTGCCAACCATAAGCCAAAACCGGCCAGCATTGTTCCTGCTGCTATTTTGATAGGCCAACCAGCCG
This sequence comes from Anaerolineales bacterium, assembly GCA_049644685.1. Taxonomy (GTDB): domain Bacteria; phylum Chloroflexota; class Anaerolineae; order Anaerolineales; family UBA11858; genus B10-G9. Next base: position 553 of record JBARSJ010000262.1, on the reverse strand, counting down.
GGAGAGCAACTCCGGCCATAATCCCAAGTAAAAGTCCGGACCCAACAATAAGGAACTCTCTCATCCCAATACCAACAAAGGAGACAAAGCTGGTTTCTTCTAAGTCAAAAGATGGGGGAACGGGATAGTTCATGAGATCAATCCTTTAGAGATGTTTATCCAGTCGACGATGTTAGATCCAGTGCGGGCGCTATTAACTATGGCGTCGTATGAACGTGTGCCAGACAATCGCCTGGCGTGAACCGCCTGGGCCACTTCCTGCATTTTCGAAGCAGAGATCTCTGAGAAATAATTGTTACCAACCCTCTGATCGCTCTGTACTATTCGTTGAGCAGCCTGATAATCCAAGGAATGAAGCCCCTGTGTCCTTGGTGTGGCATTAGGAAGTGCAGTTTGGGTGTAATTGCTCTTTGCCCCCAGGGCAAATGATCCAGCTTCAGACCTGATGAAATCACGGCCGGACATCTCTATATTGGGTCTGCCAGGATTGTAATAGTTGGTGTCCCTAAGGAAATCACCTGCAGAAAGTCCAGCACCTTCAACTGCCTCGAGT
>JBARSJ010000261.1:0-12789 GCA_049644685.1 Anaerolineales bacterium | reverse complement strand
GATTTGGAGCCATAATTGAAGTATAGCATGATGGTTTATAAAATCGAGTCCCCAATCCCTGATTTATTTTGATTGGTTGCAGTAAACCCAAAGGACAAAAACAAGGACCAGAAGTTCCCTTTAATTATTCAAGTTAGATTGAATTAATCTACAAACAGGAATCCCCAGGACCAAGTTCCTGTCCCAATTGTTATGCTCTTTGATATAATAACTTGGCTTAGAAATTTATAATTATTTGGGAGGATGTATGGCGCAGCAGATCAAGTTTGGAACGGATGGCTGGCGGGGTCATGTAGGGGAAGACTATACTTTTGCAAATGTCCGCCGCTGTACCCAGGGATTTGCAATCTACCTGGCAGAGCAGGGTTTTCAGGATCGCTGGGTGGTTGTGGGTCATGACCGCAGGTACCAGGCTGAGCAATTTGCGGCCGCTGCCGCCGAAGTATTGGCGGGCAACGGATTAAAAGTTTACCTGACCGATGGACCAACACCGACTCCGGTCATATCCTATGCCGTGGTTGATAAAAAAGCAGCAGCAGCGATCAATATTACCGCCTCCCATAATCCATATACTGATAACGGATTTAAAGTGCGGGATGAAAATGGCGGTGCGATTGACCCGGATGGTTTGTTAAGGATTGAAAAGAACATTCCCGAGGGTGAAGATAAAGTTAAACGTACTCTGCTGAATGATGCCATCGATGCTGGGACTATCGTGATGTTTGACCCTGCACCTGCATACATAACTCATATTAAGACCTTGATAGACCTGCAGCCAATTAAAGACGCTGGTTTACGGGTGATGGTAGATCCGATGTGGGGGAATGGCGCAGGCTGGTTTCCCATGCTGATCGGAGGTGGAGCAACCGAGGTCTTTGAGATTCACCAGGACCGGAATCCGAACTTCCCGGAAATGACCCGCCCAGAACCAATATCCCCCAATGTGGATGTCGGTTTAAAAGCTACCCTGGAACATAAAGCAGATGTTCTGCTCATTCTTGATGGAGATGCTGACCGGCTTGGTATTGGAGATGAGCAGGGTCAATTTGTAAATCAGTTGAGGGTGTATGCTTTGATGGCATATTACCTGCTGGAAATCCGCGGAATGCGGGGACCGATCGTAAAAACCCTCTCCACAACCACTATGCTGGAAAAATTAGGCAAGATATACGACGTTCCGGTCTATAATACCGGGGTTGGATTTAAGTATGTTGCGCCGAAAATGATTGAAACTGATGCGATTATTGGCGGAGAGGAATCTGGAGGGTATGCCTTTAAAGGAAATGTGCCGGAGCGTGATGGAATTCTGGCCGGCCTTTATTTTCTCGATTTTATGGTCAAGATGAACAAGAAACCCTCCGAATTGTTAGAGGTTTTATTTGATAAAGTAGGCGCTCATTATTACGACCGGATAGATACACCTTTTAAGGGAGATCGGGCAGAGAAAATCCACAGAATTGAAACCGCGGATCCTGACACCATAGGCGGGTTAAAGGTAACTGCGCTGGTAACTGTTGACGGGTATAAATTTGAATTGGAAGATGGCGGCTGGTTGTTAATCCGATTTTCGGGAACCGAACCGATTATCAGAGTTTACTGTGAGACAACTTACCCGGATCGTGTTGATGCTATTCTGCAGGATGGATTAAAGATAGCAGGAATTGATAATGGGGACATGTGAACCTGACAGATACTCATTGCCATTTGAATTTTAAAACCTACCATGATGATCTGCAGGATGTATTATCCCGCGCGGAGGCTAACGGAATTAAGCGCATCCTGGTTCCAGCTTTAGATGTGGAAACAAGTCGGGAAGTGCTGAATCTGGCGGATACTCATGAGATGCTATATGCCGCGGTGGGTGTGCATCCAAACAGCGCTCAGACCTGGAATTCAAGTTCCGCCGGTGAATTAGAATCTTTAGCTTCCCATCCAAAAGTGGTTGCAATTGGAGAAATTGGGCTTGATTATTATCGGGACAGAGCTCCAAAAAATATCCAGATCGATATATTAAAGAAACAGCTGCAAATAGCGCTCGGTAGAAAATTGCCAGTCATCCTTCATGTCAGAAACAAAACCGAGGAGGACAGGACCTGCATCAGGGATTTATTAGATATTTTGGATGATTGGATAACTGAGGTAGATCCTTTACCTCAAGAGCTTAAAGGCAGACCAGGTGTTATCCATTCATTTTCAGGTAATCTGGAGGAGAGCAAACAAGCACTGCAGTTGGGGTTTTACCTAGGGATCACAGGATCAGTTACATTTAAGAAAGCGGATACACTCCAGGAAGTTACCCTACACACCCCCCTGTCAAAATTATTAATTGAAACGGATGGACCGTTTATCACGCCGCATCCATTCCGGGGAAAACGTAATGAACCTGGGCACGTTCGTTATATTGTTGATAAAATAAGTGAAATAACCGGAAATCCGCAGAAATTTGTTGCAGACCAGACAACAGCGAATGCCGTTTGTCTGTTTCAGTGGGAGTAAGATTTTGATGTATTATGAGTTTGCTAGTTCGATTGAAGATAAATTGATCCTGGTGGAAGAGAAAATGATGTCCAAGTCTTCCGGACACCATCCGGATCTAACCGCATCGCTGGAGCACTTATTGGCATCAGGCGGAAAACGGATTCGGCCGATTATTTCCTTACTGATGGGTTCCTTGCTGGGAGCAGACGATGAGAAATTAATCTCACTGGGCGCTTCCATTGAAATGCTGCACACGGCGACGCTGGTTCATGATGATTTGATTGATGGAGCGCTGCTCCGCAGAGGAAACCCCACAATCAATTCCCATTGGACACCCGGAGTAACAGTGTTGACGGGTGATTATATATTTGCCCAAGCAGCTGAGCTGGCCGCGGAAATTGAATCCACAGAAGCCATGAGCCTCTTTGCAGAGACTCTAAGCTTAATTGTTAATGGAGAAATCTCACAACTCTTTGGGAGAAACCAATTTTCTTCCCGCGAGGATTATTATCACCGGATTTATGAGAAGACGGGCTCGTTGTTTTCTCTCTCTGCGAAAGCTGCAGCGTTGATCAGTCCTGTAGATAGAAAATATATTAATCCAGCAGAAGAGTACGGCAGCGAAATCGGGAAAGCCTTCCAGATTGTAGATGATGTGCTAGACTTTACCGGGGATCAGACCCGGATAGGAAAACCCATCGGCAGTGACTTACGCCAGGGGGTGCCTACTTTACCAACCTATTATTACGAGGAACAAAATCCAGAGGATCAGGTTCTGAAAGATGTGCTCAATGGATCTGCCAGCGATTCCGAAGTTGATCAACTCATCGAGCGCATAAATCAAAGCGGAGTCATTCAACTGGCGATGAATGAAGCCCGGGAGTGTACTAAAAACGCGATCAGTTCCCTGGCAGGATTCCCCAAGGGACATAATCGGGATGCGTTAGAAGAGCTTGCGAACTATATCGTTGACCGGGATTTGTAAATTAAATCAGAAAATCCGCTTGATTATTCCAAGCGGATTTTTTATTATTTCTCAACAGTGATAAATTTAGGGGGTGTTTTGATTATAAAAATTGTAAATAGCTTCTGATAATTGTCCCACGAGGAATGAGGCCTTATCCCAGATGAGCTGCTGAGGATGATAAAGGAAGATAACCAGGACATAATCACCACCCGGGGAAAAGATTATACCGGCGTCACCCAGGGTTTGCATGATCCCATTGTAGGTTACCCAGCCATGTTTATGAGCAACCTCGGTCACATCAGGGACTCCGGCTTCTAACAAAGACGGCATCTTGTTCTGTGAGAGATAATCGATCATGATTTGGCATTCTGCCTGGGTGATCTCATCCGAAAATACAGCTTTAAAAGTCCCTTGTTCATTGTCCGCGCATAAATAAATGTCTTCAAGCAGCATTCCGAGATCTGAAGGAGTGGATTGATTATATATATCCGGATCAGTAGTGATATCTTCTCGCTGATTGGCCGGTGTTTTAAATACTCTTAATATAGGAGAACCCAATCCAAATTCACCAGCCAAAAATGTGTTTTCCAACCCCAAAGCAAACATATCATCCGTGACCTCCAGGGGAGCCAGGCTGGGATGGATTACTCTTTCCATGACCCAATCAGCAGGGTCATTTCCGGATTCGATGATCATTTTTTGGAGCAGGTTCAGCGTTTCTGGATCTTCATCTTCGTTAATCCGCCGGAAAATCGAAGTCATAATTGGAATCTTCACGATACTCGCTGTAGTGAACGCCACATCAGGATTGGTTGAAATTTCTACTCCATTTTGATAAGCAAAATGAACTTCCTCAATCGTGCTGATATTAAGCATGTAAAGTCCAACAACCCCATCAAACCCATTCAGATCAATCGTTTGCATGAGCAATGTTTTAAGATTCTGCAGGGAAGGTCTGGGCGGGTTGGTTTGTTTTCTTGGCAGATTTACCGACCTGTGAGACACGGACTGCATCGAACTATCAATCAACAAAACAGCGGTATCAATATCAAGCACAGTGCCTAGCGTGCCTGGCGTAAAGTTGACCGTTCCGGGTTGCGGTACTGCAGGAGAGGGCGGTTTGTCATAGCGGGATGCAATTTCATCTACCAGATAGGTCCTCAGGCGGTCTTCCGAGTAATTTGCCCGCAGAGGAATTGAAACACTGGATAATTGACGTCCCCAGAGATAATCCCAAAATCCTGCCCAAAATGACTGTTTGGTACGTTCCAGGTCGGCTGCAGCAAGCATACTTTCCAGGTCCAATTCAAATCCGCAGATTGATGGTGAGAACAGGATCGTTTGATCATCATAATGAAGTTCTACCGGAAGGGTATAAACTTCTAATAACCGCTGAGCGGCTTCCTGGCGGTTAAGTCCTCCAACTGGAACCTCGGCTATATTCATATTGCTGCGGTAGGTTGTCCGCAGTCTGCTGAAACGGACAAACTGGAGGGTAGCAAAGATAACGGCTGCAATGAGAAAAAAAATTGCCAGCCAGCTTAATGCTGAAAAAGAAGGACGTCTCTTCAATACGATTCTCCTCTTAAGGAAGGATTACTACAGGGGAAAGTTTATCACAGGAATCCCCGGTTGCCAATTAATCTAAATACTATCCATAGTAGTGATAAGCGAGATAAAGGGATGCAAAAATTCCACCAGGATTCTATTTTTAATCCAGTTTTCCCTTACCTCAATGTGTACTTTAGCTTGGATATCTAAGCCTCAGGAAGTTCGATAACGCAGTTGTCTTTCCCAAAATCCCCTAGTATGTATTCGTCCGCTTCCCATTCGTTATACCATTTTTCATTATTCAGCAGGTAGCGGAATTCGTGGTTTTTTCCGGGTTCAAATTCAACAGTAATCTTAAAATCACCGTTCTTCAGAGACTCCATCGGAGTATTTGTCAGACTCCAATCATTAAAATCTCCAACCAGATGTGAGGTAGAGACGTTGTATTCAGGTTGTTCATGTTTTGCCAGTCGAAATGTCACTTTATAAATATTCCGGCTTTTTACATATTGTTTTTTAACCATTCTCAATCCTTGTTTATGACATTCGTCCAAATTTCAGGTTAATTTTATCATAAGTCTATTTATAATGGAAAAGAGGCGTTATTTTGTTTTCTCCAGCCTGAAAAAAGCAGAAGGCTTTCATTTAAAGGTTAGTAGCTCCTTGCGAGTGAGAGCTGACATATTGCGCACAATTGAATTATATTTGACCCTGTAAAATCGTGAAATATCATCTATAGTAAGGATAGACATGGATGAAGTTTGTTCTGATTTAGTTCTCCTAGGAAGGTAATGATGTTAAGGATTTTATTGTCATATTTGGCCCAGGCAGTGTGGGCGAGAAGGATTGTCCAGAGTTGGGGATTTGCGCGAAAAATGTCAGCCCGCTTCGTCGCTGGCGAAACCCTCGATCAGGCGGTTGATGTGGTTAAAGAGTTAAACAAGCGCGGGATAAATGCAACCCTGGATCATTTAGGAGAAAATGTTTGCACAGAGGAGGATGCCCGTCAATCAGCTGACGAAATTCTGGCCCTCATAGATAAACTAAAGCATGAAGGAGTCGCCTCGGGTGTTTCTATTAAACTAAGCCAGATCGGACTGGTTGTGGATTCAGCCCTCTGCGAGGAAAACCTGCTGAAAATTTTGGAGCGCGCGAAAAGTAATAACATCTTTATCAGGGTTGATATGGAGGACTCTTCATTAACAGAAAAGACTCTGGATTTATTCACCAAGACAAGAAATCAAGGTTACCATTCCATTGTTGGGATCGCAATCCAGGCTTATCTATATCGGACTGAAGATGACGTCCGTAAACTATTGGAAACCAGCAGCAAAATACGCATTTGTAAAGGAGCATATAAAGAACCTCAAGCAATCGCCTTTCCAAAGAAAAGTGATGTTGACGCCAATTTTGATAAAATCACTGAGATCCTGCTGGATAAATCCTTAGCTGAAGAGTCGAGAATCAGCGCTGATGGATCTTTTCCCCCCATTCCGGCGATCGGAACCCATGATGAAGACAGGATCAATTATGCCCTGGATTATGCGAGATCAATCAATTTGCCGATGCAAGGTTTAGAGATTCAAATGCTGCATGGGATCAGGAAAAATTTACAGGATCAGCTGGCAAAACAGGGTTATCCCGTTCGTGTTTATGTTCCCTATGGAAGTGAATGGTATCCCTACTTTGTCCGCCGGCTGGCGGAACGCCCCGCAAATTTGTGGTTTTTCCTGACAAATCTTTTTAGATCTTAGGGCAGTGCTTTAAAAGACAATATAAAGGGGAAAGGAAACGATTAAGAAATCAACCTCTGGACTTGAAAGATAGTTATAATCTAAGGTATATGATTGAACGCCAGAGTTTGAATCTCCTGAAACATATCCGGCCTGTCCATCTACTGACGACCATCGCCCTCTATCTGCTTGGAACAGGGTTTGCCCGCTACCTGGGGCAGAATATTGATTATTCTTTATTCTCCCTGGGATTAGCCTGGCTGCTTTTCCTCCAGCTGGGATATTATTTTCTAGGCGATCATTTTAAAACACCATTTGACGCTGGATTATATAAACGGCTGCCATTTAAATCGGACGATAAATCAACTGAACCAGCTCAATCCGGAGAGGCCTTGCTCTATATTTCGGTCTTGTCTTTTGCCGGGGCGGTTATCCTAAGTGTGCTGCTCATCTTAGAGGGGGCTATCAGTATCTCAGCGACAATTTTGATGGGATTGTTTTTTGCAGGAAATTTTCTATTGGTGGTTCCAGGTCTTTCTCTGGATCTATCAGGTGCAGGAGAAATCATTACCTCAATTATCCTGGTTATTATTCCTCCGGCATTCGCATTTTTCCTCCAGTATGGCTCATTTCACCGTTTATTAGCGCTTGGCATATTTCCCCTTTTTCCGCTGCACCTGGCGCTGATCCTCTTGTTGCGATTACCAGGATACAGTGATGACTTAAGAGAAAATAGAAGAAATCTCCTGGTCAGGATCGGATGGCCCCAGGGTGTTTTCCTTCACAACTTGATGATCTTCAGCGGGTTCTTGTTGTTCGGAGTGGCAATATTATTTGGTTTTCCAGTCCGCATTGTCGGATCTATTTTCCTCACACTTCCCGTCGCGCTTTATCTGGTCTGGTACTTATCTCAACTGGAGGATGGAGCACCGGTGCACTGGCCGTTAATTACCCTTCTGTCCCTGGTAGCATTTTTCCTGCCAGTATATTTATTAACCTACTCCTCCTGGATGCGGTAAACCAGGAAAACTCATGAGGCCTTATGCCTGAATTCCTTTCTTTGGTTACCCCTGATGAAGCCCTGGAAATCTTGTTTAATGCTGTAAATCCTGAGGTAAAATCGGAGATTGTTCAAACTGAAGAGGCTTTAGGAAAAGTTACAACCGAAGATATTCTCTCCCCCCAAAACTTGCCAGATTTTAAACGATCAACAGTGGATGGTTACGCGGTTCTGGCAAAGGAAACCTATGGGGCAGGAGAAACCCTGCCGGCATATCTCACAATAAAAGATGAAGTGCTTATGGGGGGTAAACCGGATTTTTCTCTCATCAGCCAGGAATGCGCCTTGATCCATACCGGGGGTATGCTGCCGAGAGACGCAGATGCGGTAATTATGCTTGAGGACACCCAAATTCTCGAATCGGGGGATATTGAAGTATTCAGAGCAGTCGCAAAAGGAGAAAACGTGATTGAAGTTGGGGAAGATGTCTCTGCCGGGGAGATAATCATCCCCAAAGGAACCCGACTCAGGCCGGCAGAAATTGGCGGGTTAATGGCTTTAGGATTAACGTCAATAAGAACCGCTATTCCGCCAGTTATCGGCATCCTGTCAAGCGGTGATGAGATAGTTCCTCCCTCGCAAAAAACAAAACCGGGAGAAGTGAGAGACATCAACTCCTATACCCTGGCAGGTTTAATCGAGAATTTAGGGGGAGAGGTAACCCATTATGGTATTATTGCTGATAGTCGGGATGAGATGCTGAAGGCTGTGGAAAAAGCCCATCAGGAATGTGATCATTTGATTGTCACAGCCGGTTCTTCTGCCAGTACCCGAGACTTGACAGCAGAAATTATGAACATCCTGGGTGATCCGGGAGTACTTGTTCACGGGATCAGCATTAAACCGGGGAAACCAACAATATTTGCGGTTTCTGGTGAGAAAGTAATGATTGGGCTTCCCGGGAACCCCGTCAGTGCTCTGGTGATTGCGACAGTATTGGTTTCACAGATTATTGAGGTGTATTTAGGGATAAGAGGATCTAGGCCAAAGCCAACACTGTCAGCTGAGTTGACAGTGAACATCTCCTCTCAAGCCGGGAGGGAAGACTGGATACCAGTTCAAGTAATCAAAACGCCAGAAGGTAGCTTTCTAGCTGAACCTGTTTTTGGCAGAAGCAATTTAATTTTTATCCTGGCCAGATCAGATGGATTAATAAAGATACCTGCATCTGCAACCGGGATCGAAGCTGGAACATTGGTAACAGTACGTTTGATATAAGGAAGAGAATCGATAATGAATTCAATCCTGACTATACCTGCTTTGTTCTATATCTGTATCGCGATTTATTCCATCAGCCTGATAATTAACGCACTTCGGAAACTCCGGGTTTATAAACAAGCAGATTATTTATTGGTGATTTTGCATGGATTGTTTTTCCTGATAACGCTGGTGTTATTTGGCGCCGAGCTTTCCTGGTGGAAATTCCTGGGTCAAGGGATCCGATTGCATCTACCATGGTACGGGATGCTGTTGTTCAGCGGCGTGTTATACGCCTTAACGTTTGCGGTATTTAAAACAGAAAGCCCCGGCTGGGGTTGGCTTGTTGGCAGTATTCTGATTGTTGTTGTTGCTGCTTTGGCGGATGCGCGGTCCTTTCTCCCAGGAGATTTAATTTGGGGAAGCAGGGGAGAAGGTTATTCATACTCAGCTTTATCAACTGTAATCCAGGCTGTGGGATGGGGAATTTTTGTAATTCTCTCCAGTATCAATGTGCTGCAGAAATACCGGGTTACTGAAAAAACTGTGGTAAAACAACGGGCTATTTATTGGACTGCAGCTCTGATTCTCTATATGGGCAGCTCGGTTCTTTACCATCTGGATCATTATCTGTTGGGAAGCTTGCTGCTGCTTTTTACTATTATAATTTTAAATTTCCTCGTACTCACCTATCGGCTGCCAGATCTCAAATTGCTGACTTTTAAGGCAGCTAGTTTCTTGCTGGCCGGAATTGTCATTATCCTGCTGTATGCTTTGGGATTCCTGATTCTGGAAAAGATTTTTATTGGTTTTTCCTGGTATAAGCCTGTTTATAATGGCGCTTTCTTTTTCCTGATTGCCCTGATATTCTTTTTCCCGGTGCAAAGCCTGGTCCAGGCAATTCTCCAGAAATTGATGACCAAAGAGAGAAACCGGAACCAGGAAATCCGCAATTATAGTAAAACGTTAAGCAGTATCCTCGATATTGATTTGCTTTCCAAGGTTACTATTGAATTGATTTGTGATTCCCTGGACGTAAATAAGGGCACATTGTTCCTCGTTGATCAAATTGAGCCGGAGAAAGACCCGCCTAACTGGCGCTTAAGGGCGGTCCAGGGGACCACTGTTACGCTGCCTGATCTCGATTTTCTTCCAGCAAACAGCCCGATAGCCAAAGTCCTTGCGGAAGAAAAGCGTCCACTCACGCAGTCGGAGCTGGAATTTATCCCCAAGTTTCAAACCATTCCTGAAAATATTGTGACCTGGATTAAGGCGCTGGAAGTAGAGGCGCTGGTTCCGATCCATACCGAGGATGAATGGATTGGTTTGTTTGCTTTATCCCAGAAACGATCCGGTGCATCTTTCTCGGATGACGAGATAGAACTGCTTTCCACTTTAGCTGATCAGACTTCTGTGGCACTTCAGAATGCTAGGCTGGTTGAAAGTTTGACTAAAATTGATAGTCAGCTTCGGAGGGCTAAAGCGTCTAAGAATACTGCCCTGGATAAAATTGAACGGATTAAAAAATCTGCCTCCGATATCATCAGTATCAAAGCTCACGAACTACGATCCCCGCTGACAGTGGTCAGCGGGTATTCTCAGTTATTGGCAAATGATACCGCGCTCATGAAGGATGACTATTATGCTGAATTGATTAAGGGAATTCTATCTGGATCTGATCGGCTGCAGAATATCATTGAAAATATGATCTCCACGGCGAGTATTACACCTAGCAACCTGAAGATTGGCACTCGTCCGCTCTCCCTTTATACAATTGTTGACAATATATGCAGGGATCTGCAGGGGCAAGTTCAGGCGAGGAAAATCACACTTTCCCACGATAACCTGGGTGAAATTCCCGCTGTTTATGGGGATAGTGATGCCTTAAAAAAAGTTTTTGAGATCCTGATTAATTATGCAATGACTCATACTCCGAGTGGGGGAAAAATTACCATAACCGGCAGGTATATTCCACCCAGATCAGATATTCTCAAATGGGAAGGGGCTGAAATCATTGTCTGTGATACTGGAATCGGCATTGATGCAGAAGCGAAAGACCGCTTTTTCCAGGAACATAAGAATCCATTCCTGGCTGATTTTTCGCTGTTGGATGAAATAGCAGATGGCGAGGAACGGCCTGGAGAACAGTTGGCGATTGCCAGAAGTATTATTGAAGCGCACAATGGACGGGTGTGGGTTGAACGGATGGAAAAAGACACGGAGCACCTGCCGGGAAGCGAATTTCACGTTGTGCTTCCTCTGGAACAGCAGTCTAATCCTACCCAGCCCGACGAGGGTTAGTTAGTCAATTTCCAGATGTGAGCTGCATGGGCAGCGATCCGATTTGGAATTAGCTAGGAAAAATCCTGGGAACCCGGGAACTAATACCGCAAGTAACTTCGTAGTTGATCGTGTTCCAGGTTAAGGCAACTTGATCGACAGTAATTTCATCTTCTCCCTGCTTGCCAATCAGAACCACCTCGTCACCAATCTGGGGGTTTGAAATACCCTCAAGCTGGATCATGCACTGATCCATGCTAACCCGACCGATAACTGGCGCTTTTTTCCCGTTGACCAGCACTGAATTTCCTGGAACCAGGCGATAACCATCAGCATACCCGACAGGAATAACCCCGATCCTCTCCTTTTTTGCTGTGATGTATTGGTGCCCATAGCTCACGCCGTGATGGGGGGGTAAATCCTTAATGCTGGCGAGAACTGATTTCCAACTTAAGACAGGTTTAATTCCTGCAGGCAGTTGGATATCCGGCGAGGGAGATAATCCGTAAATTGCGATTCCAGGACGAATTAGACTGAAGTGTGTTTTTGGGTGAGCTAGACAGCCTGCAGAATTTGCCATGTGGATGATCTCTGGCAGCAGATCATGTTGGGTTAGATCCTGAATAATTTGCTTAAACTTTTTTTCCTGTTGGTTTGTCGTTTCGGTGTCCAGTTCATCTGCCCGGGCGAGATGGGAAAACAATCCTTCCAGGTACACATTTTCAGCGGCAGCAGCAGATCGGGCCAGGGAAAGCGTTTCCTCCGGCATACATCCCAGACGTCCCATTCCAGTATCTGCCAGTAAATGTACTTTGGCTGATTTAGTTGTGCGTTTGGCTGCCTCTTGGATAAGTTCGAGATGATTTTGGGTCCAAATTGTGAGAGAGACATCAAGCTGGATCATTTCCTCAATTCGGTCTGGAGGAATGTAACCAAGGACCAGGATTTTGCACAGGATTCCTTCTGCCCTCATTTTTACCGCCATCGGGGGTCGGGCGACACCAAACCACTTTACTCCGGCTTTTACTGCAGCCTTTGTTACAGGAATAAAACCGTGGCCATATCCATTGGCTTTCACCACAGCCATGATTGGTGTATGGGTGGTTTCACGGATGATTCTTACGTTATTTTGAAGAGCGTCTAGATCCACTTCCACCCAGGTGGCATGGGGTTGATTAGTTTTCATAAAGGTGTATTTCCTCAGGGGATAAGATCCAGCATACAGGCCTATTCTACCAGAGATTGTGAGGGGAGGTAGAGGGGAAATCAGCTCAGAGAACCACAGAATAGCCCTTGACAAAGTAGAACATATGTTCTATACTGGGGGGAGCAATACCAGAACAGGACTCATTTTCTCTACAAAATGGAGGGTTACCATGTCTGCCAACAGCATTCCTTTTATTCCGGAACGGATCCAGGTTAAACGGGGGGTAGTTTTTGGCCTGCTGATCATTTCTGCCCTGGTCGCGTTTGAGATATTTAACTACAGCACCACAGATTTTGCCCTGACTGATCTCCTGGGA
>JBARSJ010000260.1:0-3857 GCA_049644685.1 Anaerolineales bacterium | reverse complement strand
ACATTAGGGCGACCGAACCTGTCACCCCTACAATTGAAATCTGGGTAATCAGTAGGGGCGACTCACCGAGTTGCCCTTTTCCTATTTACAATTTCAAGTAGGATTGCAAGGCAGCTACCAATTTATCCAACTCCTCCCGGGTATTGTAGCCCTGTACCGAGGGACGGATGAGCCAGCGGTTTTCCCAATTGATAATAGGAATTTCAATCCTGTGCTGATCATACAGCCATCTTTGCAGCTTTTCGGGCTGGCATCCAGGAGGCAGTTCGGCAGCGCCCAACTGAATGAAATTTCCCTTGTTGTGCCCGTAGATCGATGGCATCCCTGTCAACATTTCGATGCGCGCCAGAGTTTCTGAAAGCAAGGTTCGACATAGCCCCCGGATATCATCCCATTTGTGGTCTTCTTGGAATTGGATCGCCGCCGGTACACTCATATAGGCTGCCGGATCTTTTGTGCCCCACCATTCCAGGAGTGCCAGGATACGGGAATCGCTTTCATAAGAACAGTTCTCCCCCCAGCCCCAGCTGACCACCAATGGTTCAATCAGCTCCTGGCGCTCCGGAAGGACATGGAGGAAAGCCGATCCTTTAGGCGCTAATAACCACTTGTGGCAGTTCCCGCTATAAAAATCTGCCCTGATTTCTTCCAGGTTTAGATCCAGCTGACCCGGGGCATGTGCCCCGTCAATCAGGGTCAGGATACCGGCATCCCGAGCCTTCCGGCAGATTTCTTCTACTGGAAGGCGCACAGCAGTGGGGGAAGTAATTTGACTGAGGAATATTAACCTGGTGCGATCTGTCACACCTTGCCATACTCTGTCCACGATTTCCCCAGGAGACGGTAGAGGAAGGGGGATTTCCTGCCGAACAACCTTTAATCCCGTTTTCTGGTTTAAAAATGACCAAACATTATCGCAGGCTCCATACTCGTGGTTGCTGGTCAGCACTTCATCCCCTTCTTGAAAATTAAGGGACCGGGCGATGATATTCACCCCGAAGGTGGCATTGGGGATAAAAACCAGGTTATGCTGATCCGCGCCCAGGAAAGCAGCAAGCTGGTGACGTGCTGACCTGGAATTTTCTTGAAAATCCCTGACAAGGAATTTCACAGGCTGGGTTTCCAGTTGTCGCTGCCAGCCCTGGTAGGTATCAAAAACCGGTTTCGGGGTCGCTCCGAAGGAACCGTGATTGAGGAAAATCACCTCAGGATCAAGTAAAAATTGAGAATTAAGGTTATTCATAAGGTTCACTTCAGGGTATTGGAGAGGTAGTTGAAGTACGGTATAATTGTATATCATGGTCTCAGGAATGGATAGCAGGGTTTTCCTTGCTATTTTTTTTATGAACCAGATCGGAAGGAAGGGTAATGCCGCGATTGGAAACCACTTCCCTTCTTTCGGTAACAACCAAAGGGGATTATTGCCTTAGAAAGAGTCAATGCAGGAGAACTCATGTCCAGTTAATCCTTGGGCAGGAGAGCAAGCAAAAAAGTTATGGCAGTTAAGATATCGAATAAATTAAACAATGCTTTTGAAGGAGCACTCGCTGGAGGAGGGGATCCAGCTACCTCACCGCTCTATGTATTTGGACCGTTCTTAAAGCTGATTGTGGTTGCCGGGGTTGCCCAGGTGACATTTGGCGCTTCAGTCTGGTTGGTGATTATCACCATTATGGTGGTTTCCGCTATGTACCGACTGGTGATGAAGTGGGTCACGGATGGCAGCGGGGGCAGCGGCTTAAGTGAAGAAGAATTTGGCAGCTGGGCAGTGAAAATCAACGCGGCAATCACTTTTGTGGAATATACCCTGACCTTTTTGGTCAGTATGGCCGCCATGGTCACTTTTATTGCTGACCGTTTTCCAACTTTGAACAGTGCGATTTTCGGCATTCAATTCCGCACGTTCGTGGCCATCGCTCTCAGCATCTTAACCGGTTGGTTGGTAAACAGGGGGCCTAAAGTTGCTGCCCGAACCTTTGGACCTGCCACTGCTGGGGTGCTGGTTCTGTTGTGGGTGATGATTGGCGCGACTCTCTGGCAGCGCGGATTTCAATTGCCGGACTTTAACCTGGCAGCTTTCCAGGGAGAATATTTCCACTTTACCCTGGCGGGATATGTCCGCATCCTGGCAGTAATGACTGGAATCGAGGTGTTTGCCAATCTGGTGGCGGCCTATGAGGGTACTGATGAAGTCCGAAGCAAACGGGCGTTTAATAGTTTGCTGATCATCATGGGCACCACTGCCGCAACCATGCTCGTTGTTGGTCCGGCTATCCTGGATATTGCTGATCCGACAAACCATGAAGTATCTGTATTCACCCAAACTATGGATGCTCTGCTGCCCTCTCCACTGCCCATTCTGGGGACGATTGTAGGCACTGCCGTATTAATGTCTGCTTCAGCTGCCAGTGCTCAAGGGCTGCAAAATCTGGCCCTGGGATTAAAAAAACGAAATTATATTCCGCCCAACCTGGGTCAGCAGAATGAATATGATGTGGCCGATAAACCGGTCTGGCTGGAAGTTGGCATCGTAGTTTTGGCATTTTTGTTATTTGGCACCAATGAAGAAACCTACCTTGCTATCTATGCTGCCGGTGTGTTTATTCTCTTGAGTATGACGGGGTGGGCGGTTACTAAACGGCTGATTCGCCAAACCAAGAGAAACTTTACCATAGGGAAAGCCCTGTTGATTCCGGGAACAGCCATTGCGGCTGTGCTCACAACCGGGGCAACGGCGATCATCTTTGAAGAACGTTTTTTTGAGGGAGCCTGGACCTATTTATTGTTCATCCCGATTCTTTTTGTTGGGTTTAGTATCTCCAGGTCCATGCTGGGAGAACCGGACCCCGTGTTGGATTACCTTGGAGGTTTGGACACAGCCCTTTTGGCTGGATTTGGCTTTGGACAGATGGCTCCTGCCACAGTTGCTGTTGGTGGGATACCGACGGCTCCACCTGAAATAACCTGGGAACCTGAACCGATAGAAAGAAGCCACTGGCGCACTGATTATAAAACCATCAATAAGATTGCTGTCCTGCTGGACGGTTCTGTATATGCCGCCCAGGCGCTGCCGGCTGCTAAACGGATCTGCAGAGAAACCGGCGCCTCGATGACGCTTCTGTCCGGCGTAAAATCTTATTCTCATGGACCACAGGAGCAATTTAACGCTGATTTGGCTGCCCGTGAGATTTATCTGGATAGCATGATAGAACAGCTTAAAGCCGATGGATTTGAAGTGAATAAAGCAGTCCGGAGAGGATCGATTGCCGAAGTCACCCAGGCTTACGTAGAATCAGCCGGGATAGACCTGGTAGTCACCACCACCAGGGGCAAATCCGGCCAAAAGCACTGGATGAGCGGAGGCGTAAGCTCAAAACTGATGATGAAGCTGACCATACCGGTTTTCCTGGTGCAGGGTGATCAACCAAAGGATCTGGGGAGAAAACCTGAACGTATGCTGGTGGCGCTGGATGGATCGATTGCCTCTGAAAAAGTGCTGCCTTATGCCCGAACACTGGGGCAGGTTTATGATAGTGAAATAACTCTGCTCTCAGTTCCCCAAATTCCGGAAACCGAAAAGTATCGTGCTCCGGCTGATGTTGTCGAAAATTTACGTGCGGAGGCGGAAGCCAAAATGAAGAACTTCCTGGATGCGGTTGCCCGCAGTTTGGAAAAAGACGGCTTACGGGTTTCTACCCTGGTAAAAGGATCACGTCCGGCAACCACTGTCGTGGAAACAGCAGAAGAAGAAGACTACGGATTAATTATGCTGACTTCAAATGGCAGGGGAGCTTTTGATCGAATGATCATGGGCGCTGATTCTGAACGTGTGGTGGGAAGCACCAATCGCTGTGTGC
>JBARSJ010000259.1:0-3004 GCA_049644685.1 Anaerolineales bacterium | reverse complement strand
GATATAGTGTCTCCGCTGCGTTCCTCTCAAGACAGGTGAGCTCTTACGTTAGCAGACAACTATAATAATTATAGCCGGGCCGGAATTATGCCTTTATCCGCCAGTTTTCAGTACCACTTTTTGTTTAATGTTAATTGCAGCTTGAGCTAAGAGTCCTTATCAAAATCAAAACAAGATAATTGCTTGTCCAATTTTCCGGAATTTGAAAGATAATTAATGTTATCTGACCCAAGCTGAGGATAGAAACTGAATAAATTCAAGGAGTAAGTATGGAACCAGATCCAACAATACTAATAGAAACAGCAGGTATAAAAACCCCACTAATCGGATTCTATGATGTGTCTGATCCAAAACCTTTTGAACCTTTTACCAAACCCAAACGATGCTTTTTTTCAAGTTATGAACAATGGTTTGAGGGAGAGAGTATCTGTATATCAAAAAACGAATCCAGCTGTCAGGGTGGTGGTTATTGGATTGGTGGTGTTACTCCTGGTTGGGTCGTGAAATCGGCAGGAACAGATAGCACACCTCGTGAAATTTTCGCCAAGGGTTTGAATCAACGCGAAGGTTTTAAATCCTCAGATGAACTGATGTGTCAATGGCTTGAGAATCAAAAACCGTATCTGATAGAAAATGGATATGTTGTGATTGGTCCTTTAAAAGATGATCAATATGAGCACCTAAAGACGGTAACATTTTATGTAAATCCTGATCAATTAAGTCTATTACTTCTCGGAGCTGAGTACAATAATGCATCAACAAATGACAATCCGGTTAAGGTTGCATTTGGCTCGGGCTGCGGGCAAATGGCAGCATTGTTTCGTGACTTTGATGCTGATACCCCAAGTGCTGTGATTGGAGCTACTGATATTGCAATGAGGGAAAATTTCCCTCCTGATATTCTTGCTTTTACAGTAAATAAGCAAATGTATAAACAGCTCTGTGAACTGGATGAAAACAGTTTTCTATATAAAAATTTTTGGAAAAGACTCAGGATAGCAAGAGAGAAAGCATAGTAGATGAAATAAGCTGCATGTAAAAAAAGCTGAAATTCTCTAATAAAGGTCGATTGAACAATTAGCTTCACTGGAATTTCACTCTCCTGCGCTCCGCAATATCCGGTGAGCTCATTCGTTAGTTTTTATTCAAAATATAGCCGAACTGGAGTAAAGCCTTTATCCGCCAAGCCGCAGGCTGCAGGTTCGAATTCTATCGCCCATTCATAATTAACCCACCGAATACCCCGTTCGTGGCATGAAACTAATCCATTCTTTAAGGTATACTAAAATTGTAAAGGAATCACTTGACTATTTCATTTATACGGAGAAATTCATGAATAAAGAAATATCACCCAATGGCCACAATGAAATTGCCATTAAAGATCTTGTGAAGAATTTTGGTGATGTCACGGCTGTAAACGGATTGAACCTTGAAATTAAAAAGGGGGAGATGTTTGGCTTCTTAGGACCCAACGGAGCTGGAAAAACGACCACGATCAGTATTTTATGTGGTTTGGTTGAGCCTTCATCGGGCTCCGCCCATTTTGGCGAGCATGATATCAAAAAAGATATGCTTAAAATTAAAGAACGGATCGGAGTCTGCCCCCAGGAATCTGCGGCTTTCAAGTTTCTTTCAGGGAGAGAGAACCTTGAACTTTTTGGAACCCTTCATGGTTTGGAAAAAGATGTCGTGAAAGAAAGAGTCGACAAACTTATAGACCAGGCCAGCTTTTCAGAAGCCGCCGGACGGAAAGTTAAAGGCTACAGCGGTGGGATGATGCGACAGCTGAACTTGATGATGGCTCTGATCAGTTATCCGGATATTGTGTTCCTGGATGAGCCGACTGTAGGCATGGATGCAAGGGCACGAAGACGGACCTGGGAATATATCGGCTCGCTTAAGGAACAAGGGAAAACTGTCATCTTAACCACCCACTATATTGAAGAGGCCCAGGCCCTCAGTGACAGAGTGGGAATCATCGATTACGGAGAGTTAATCGCACTTGGCTCTCCCCAGGAATTGATGGAAAAATACGAATCAAAAGACCTGGAAGAAGTCTTTCTCAAGATCACCGGACGAAGAATTGCGGAGGGTAGCTGAAATGAAAATGATAGCGCTTATCAAAGTAGAATTGAAGAAATTATTTCGGGATCCCATGAGCCTGGTTGTCATGCTTCTCATGCCGGTCTCCCTAACCCTGGTTTTTTATATCTCAATGCGTGATATTCCCACATGGTGGCTGGAAGGAGCCAGCCATTTTGAATTCCTGGTGCCGGGCGCAATGGGATTTGCGGTCATATATATGGGAATGATGGTTGCCATGGGGCTTAATGAATATCGAGAAGCAGGATTGTTAAAAAGACTCCAGACCACACCAACGTCTCCATTTGAATATATGGGAAGCCTGATCATTGCCAATATGTTTATTGCAGTGTTCCAGGGATTGATCGTACTCCTGCTGTCTGTTGTGCTGGGATTTCAACCCCAGGGCGGTGTTTTGGGATTGGTTATAACCAGTCTCTTCCTTGCCATGCTCGCTATTACAGCGGTTGGATTGGCACTGATCACTGCAACCATCGCGAAGAATTCCGGCGCAGCCAGTGGACTATCGATGGTTTTTATTATCCCCATGATGATATTTGGTACCTGGTTGGCTGCATTCAACGAAACGACTATGTCAATTGCCCGGTTCACACCAAACCATTATGTGACAGAATCATTGACACGAATTTTCCATGGCGCCAGCTTATCCGATGGGATTGTCTGGAAGAATTTCCTAATACTTACCATCATCAGTCTGGTTATTGTGGTTGCTGGAATTCAACTCTTCAAGAAGACAGAGTTTCGTTAAGAATTCATCAATAAGAGGCAGGCTTGTGAATAGCTGCTTGCCTCCCTTCTTCTTCCAGTTTCTAAAATCCTCAATTATGGATTTAGATTTTCTTGGTTGAGAATATAGCCGTATTGGTTATCAACTCTTATCCGCCAAGCCGCAGGCTGCAGG
>JBARSJ010000258.1:0-4891 GCA_049644685.1 Anaerolineales bacterium | reverse complement strand
ATCAACAGCTTTGGCCATATCATATATGGTCAAAGCAGCCACAGTTACAGCGCTCAGGGATTCCATCTCAACACCGGTTTGAGCATCAGTTTTCACCCGGGCAATAATCTCAATCGCAGTAAATAAGTCTGTAATTTGCCAGGAAAAATCCACTTGAATCATGGAGAGTAAAAGTGGATGGCACAGCGGAATCAATCTGGATGTGTTTTTAGCAGCCATGATGCCAGCGATCCGGGCAGTAGATATTACATCTCCTTTTTTGGTTTGGTTGTTCTGAATTAAAGCTAGGGTTTCAGGCTGCATTACAATCCGGCAGGTTGCCACAGCTTCACGACAGGTGACCGGTTTAGACCCGACATCTACCATGGAAGCCTGACCTCTATCATCAACGTGGGTTAAATTTTCTCTGACCAACTTAGGTTAACCTCCAATTTGCGCCATGCGCCGTGCTTCCGGGAAATGGTGCAAACAAAGTTCATGGCTTTTAGGTTTGAGCGAAACAGCTCTGGCAATGTATTCAGGCAACGCCTGGTCATCTCCCAAAACATCTTTGACAAAGATTTCCGTATCCATCAACAAACAGGGCCGGAGTGTTCCATCTGCTGTGAGGCGGATCCTGTTGCAATCTTCACAAAAGTGTTCACCCAGAGGGGAGATGAAACCGACAGTTCCGGGTGCATCGGGAATTCGAAAAGACCGGGCAGGACCATTGCCGATTGGTTTTTCAGTAGGTTGGAGTACCAGAGATAAAAGACGAGTTTTCATCTCTTGAACCGAGATATACCGCTGATCGAGAGGAGGAAAACTGTCTCCCCAATCTTGAGCATTGCCGATGGGCATGAGCTCTATGAAGCGTATATGCCAGGGGTGGTCAACTGACAGGCGGGCCAGGGAAAGGAGTTCGTCATCATTTAAACCTCCAACAACAACGGTATTGATCTTTATGGGTGTGAGACCATAGGTTTCAGCAGCGGCAATTCCCCGGAAAACTTTCCCGATTTGACCCCCGCGGGTGATTCGGGTGAACTTTTCAGGATTAAGGGTATCCAGGCTGATATTTACCCGGGATAATCCAGCCTCAGACAATGCTGCAGCGTACTTCTCGAGCAGCATGGCATTGGTCGTCAGGCTGATTTCATCAATTCCGGGAATAGCGGAAAGGCTCCGTACCAGTTCTACCAGTCCTTTTCGGAGAAGAGGTTCCCCCCCGGTAAGACGGACATTGCTTATGCCCAGCAAAGCAGCTTGCCTCATAAATGATAAGATCTCTTCATTCGAGAGTAATTCATCTGATTTAGGAGCTGGAATTCCCTCAAGAGGCATGCAATACACACAACGCAGATTGCAGCTGGGGGTGAGGGAAATCCGGAGATATGTGATTTCACGCCCGAACATGTCAATTAACACTGGGTATACCTCCCTTGGCATTTGTGCAATTTTCTACATCCGGGGTGTGAGTTATTCCTGGGTCTAATATATTCCTGATAACAGGTGTTCTTAAGTTGATCCTAGTCATTTCTATACTTCTCCAATTTCAGTAAGTCTATCACCGGGGACTAATAAACCGTCCAATAATCCCCACAAGTGATAGAACAAAGAGCCACTAATAAAACCAACCGCCAGGTTGCTGGTGGCGATAGCCAGGGTTAGAACAAGTAAAGCGGAGATCCAATCTCTCTGCCCGCGTAAATCTAAAGCCAACAGCATATGCTGAAAACCTATATAAACAAGCAAAACTCCCAGAACCGGGAAGGGGATCAGGTTAAATATCTGCGTACTGGCCTGGTTACCCAGCAGACCAAGTGTCAAGAAAATACCTCCGAGCATGAGTGGTGCACCGCCTGTACGGGCGCCCAATCTGTAATGTGCTGTCAATCCACCACTTCCATGGCAAAGAGGTATACCTCCGATTAATGCCGTAAACGCATCAATTGTGCCCATCGTAAACATGAGTTTACGCTCAGAAACATGGCTGGCATGATCTCCAAAATATGTTTTTGCTGCATCTGCAGTAGCGCAAATAGAATTACCCAGACTCAAAGGGATTTGCGGAATTGCCAGCAGGATCAATCCCTGCCAGAGCTGACCCCAGGTGGGGGTTAGCGGCAGTAACTTTGGGAAGCTGAGTTCTAAAGAAAGCGGCGGCAGACCAAGGTAAAAAGTGGAAATTCCAATACCGAAGATTACCACGCCCAATGCTGCAAAGTCTCGTTTCCAAAACAGGAAAAACAGCAGGAATACCGCAGCTCCACCGATCAGGATCCAACCCCAAGGAATAGCCTGGTTAAATATCAATAAACTGCCTTGCCAGGGGGAACTAGGCTGGGAAAATAGTTTATGGGCCGATTTGAATAATAGCCACGACAATCCTAATTGAATTCCGCGCACCACCGGTTTTGGAAAGACCTTCATCATCCACTTATCTAAATTTCCAAAACTCATTCCCAGGAAAGTCACTGCGTTCCAGATAGCCCCGGTGACAATAATTACCGGGGGAAGTCCCAATGCAATAGCCAGGGCAGAGACAGACTTGAGCGGCTGAACTGGTATTGGTAGGCGATACACGAAAGCGACCAAAATATAAGCAATACCAATCCCCACGAATACTGCTGTAGCATCCATACCATTGAGTGAAATAAGTGCCAGGATTAATGGCAGCATCACACCCAGATCCGCCAAAGCACCTGAAAATTCTCTCAGGGAAAAAACAAAAGGAGCGTTATTAATTTGTTTCTGCAATTATCCTCCACTCACCGGGGGAAAGACCACAATTTCATCGCCAGGGGAAAGGACCTGGTCAGGATCAGAGAACTTCTGGTTCACAGCCACAATCACACTGGGGAGCAAATCCTCCAAGGCGGGATACTCCTTTACAAGGGTGGACAATAAAGATTCAACTGAAGCTGCAGCTGGAACATCAATCTTAACAGTTGAAGCACCTACTCGGTCTTTTAGGGTAGCGAAGAAACGGACGGTGAGATTCATGGCTTATTACACCTTAATAATTGATGACTGGGATTCCTGGGAGAAGGACGGTTCGATAATTTGGTAATAAGATGTTCCACAGCATTTTTTGCAAAGCAATTGGTTCCCGATGAGGATTTCGCGCTCGTTGATAATCTCTTCTCCGCAAATATCACAATTAACCCTCACTCCAGCTCGGCTGATAATTTCCTTGATGGGGGTGGCGAGCTGAACTTCTTCTATGAAGAACAATTCCTCATCAGGTATGATCTGGTATCCATTCAATTGTGCGAAATAGCGCTTTTTCTGATCAGGGGCATAATATAAAGCTTTCTGGCGGACATCCAACTGGGGGGCAACCCGAATCGCACGTTCCAATTTCGTGTCGATAAAGGTCGCCGCTATTTTTCCATAATCTTCCAATCGTAAGGTGCGGTGACCAACAGTACAACCCGTTGCCACTTCCACGCCATCAGCGAAACAGCCGTCTGACTCTACAATCGTCAACAAGGTTTTTTTCTTTTGAGGCACTCCGATATTGAGGATTGCAGCACCCGCCAGCCCCAATCTCACACCAATTACTTGGCGAGGACAGAGATGAGTATGCCGACTGGCGGATAGTTCAAGTAAAGCTTGGAGGTCTGTCATGGTGTTCTCCCTAAAAATAACTGCTTTATGATAAGAATTTCTCTTCAACCATGTTACTTATCGGATTTTCGTTGAATTATTGATCAATTGATGCCATCAAACAAAACATTCGCCAAGAGATCTCCTGGCGAATGTTTTCGCTTTAAGGTAGGTCTCTCCTTTCCAATTTTGTTCCTTCTCTATAAACTCTGAAACGGATCTCTCAAAGAGAGATTTGGCTCAAAGAAGGAACTTCGGGGGGGTCAGGGTGTTTCCACTGCTGACCGGGATCATGTTTTCAGGATGATCGGCTTACTAACCATGCGAAGAAATCGTTTAGGCCAGTAGGCTCGGAGGATTTAATATGATAGATTAATCTACAGTTATTTTTTTCGTTTCATTTTCTTCTTTTTCGCCAGCCAATCCGTCTTTGAAGGAACGAATACCACTGCCGAGTTCACCCGCAATTTTTCCTATCCGGCCAACGCCGAAAAGAATGATAATAATTACGAGAATAATAACCAGTTCTAAGGATCCAAGTTTTATAGGCATGTTGTTTATTCTTTTATCCAGCCTCTGTCTGGTTAGTGAGATTGGCGATTGATACCGTAGAAATATTATTTAAATCAACTAAAACAAACGTTTTAGTCAGTTTAGCCAGATTCCTGTAAAATCCTGTCTCAGCATGTTTGTCTATATTAGCAGTAAATTCAGTCACCCATTTTCCCAAGTGGTCCTCTAAAAAGGATTGTTGGGCCTCAAGATAGCCGAGGGAACTCTCATAATCTGAATCTCTAAAAGCTTTGTTCTCAAGAAAGATCAGGAAATACATAAACTCTAATTCTGCACTGATATGATCGGGGGCATCCTTGAAGGTCTTAGATAGATTGAGGCCGAACGTCTGGTAACGTTTCTGAA
Organism: Anaerolineales bacterium; assembly: GCA_049644685.1. Lineage (GTDB taxonomy): Bacteria > Chloroflexota > Anaerolineae > Anaerolineales > UBA11858 > B10-G9. The sequence continues at coordinate 382 of JBARSJ010000258.1, read as the reverse complement.
CATCGATAGTGGAAGGCCCCATAATTGTGCGTGAATTATCGAGATAAATTGAGCCATAAGGCGGCGCCAAGGTTTTGAAGGGTCCGATAAATAATTTTGTGTAATCAAGTCCTAACTTATCGGCGGATATTTTTTCTCTCATGCCATTGGAAAATTCGACTGCATCTGGGCAGATGTTGCTGAGAGCATTTTGCATGTCAGTCAGGTTCTCGAAGATGTCAACATCCGGCATCAAATAGTAACCGGCAAGAAGCTGGTAGACTTTTTCTCTAATTCCTTCGTAAATCAACAACCGTTGATCTTTCATTTATTCCTCTGTAATTATCTGGTGTTAACTCATTATTTGGTATTTTTTTGTTAACTTATTTCAAAAGTATGGACT
>JBARSJ010000257.1:0-1533 GCA_049644685.1 Anaerolineales bacterium | reverse complement strand
AGGATAAGGAGAAAAAGATGGATTTAAAACAAGCTCAGAAAATAGTAGCGGAGTTCGCTGAAGAACGAGGTTGGCACAATAATCTTCCCACACAACGGGGAGCTCACTTGGTTCGCGAGGTTGCAAGAGTCTTTGAACATACGATGTTTATGGAAGGAATGACCATAAAGGAGCCTGTCACTGATCTCGAAAAACAAATTGGAGATTGCTTATTTTCCCTTCTTTCACTAGCCAACAGATTAGGCATTGATATAGAAGAGCAGCTGATTCGCGCACTAGATGGAGACCGAGAGAAATATCCTGCCAAGGAAACAAGAGTAAAGAGCCTCGATAGTCTTCGTGAAGCATCAAAGAAGTTTTCTATTGCTCCACCTGAAGAATAACCTTTGAACCATACACTTGGGGCGCATTATTCGCCCCAAGTGATCCTTTAGGATATATTCTATGGAAAAAAAGAAGATCGATATAATTTGGAATATAACCCGGTTATGTACTTGGGATTGTACAATTTGTTGTGTTGATGCAGTACAAGCCAAATATTCTTCATGGCCCGAAATACTAAAAACCCTAGAACAAAGTAAATCCGAATTAACGCTTGAGAAAAAGATGCAGGTTCTTCAAAACCTTAAGGAATTTGATTGTAAAATTGATTTCTCTGGCGGAGATCCACTTTGTCATCCACACACATACGACGTTCTTCAGGAAGCCTCGTCTTTTTTTGGGAATCGTAATATTTCTATTACTGCTACCGGTTCAGCTTTATGCCGATTCCATAAAACAGATCTTCTACCTTACATCGGTGAACTTAATTTTACTTATGACTATCCTATTTCATGTTCAAATTATCAAAGACCTATTGGATATAACAATAGCAACCTGCTAAATGCCTCAAGGTTTCAAAATGATAACTTAACATTGCGGGCGGAATGCCCTCTATCAATTTGGAACATCGATAACAATACTTTGAAACAACTATACCTTGATCTTTATCATTATTCTATTGATGAACTATTGGTTATGAGAATGTTTCCAGTTGGAAGGGGAATGCAAGAATCATGTTTGATAGTATCACAAGATGACTATAAGAGAGCAATCTACCTGTTTCGCGAGATGGAAGAATTATATGGGCGACCGAAAGTAAAATTCCAGTGTGCTCTAAAAATTCTCGATCCGAATGCTAACCTGTCAACGAACTCATGCGATTTGGTTCAGCTATCTTACGGATTAATGCCAAATGGTATCCTTCTATCCAGCCCATGGGCATATGGATTAAATGGCAAACCATTAGGAAGTGAATGGATTCTCGGTAATCTTGCAGAAGAATCGTTAGAATCGATTCTCTCTTCTCCATTAGCAGATTACTACAGAGAACATATTAATGACAATGTTCACCATTGTAAGATATATTCTTGGTACTATAGCCACAAACAAAATGGTTTAGAAAGGATTTTTGATCAAACAGATCCTATTGTAAAAACAAATTCCTATCACTTTGCTATTGATAACTAGTTGGCATAAAACCCTGAATTGACT
>JBARSJ010000256.1:0-55226 GCA_049644685.1 Anaerolineales bacterium | reverse complement strand
ACCTTACACCAGGCACTTTAGTAATCCAGGAATTTCTCCCCGATCCTTTCCAGGAGATATCAGCCTTTCCAATGAACTTATTCGCCGCCTTTTTAAAATCATCATCGAGGGCATTTCCGATATGGCGTGTGTATCTTTCCTTCGTTGATAATCGCAAATAACCCATTCCGTCAACTGTGCGGTCCAATTCAGCAACTCCTCCCATCAAATTTCCCCTCCATTTATCAGGGAGTGCTTTTTTAATCACAGATACTGGGGCCAAAAATTGATAATGGTTCGCTGATCCAAGGGCTTGTACACCTTTGTAATCCAGTAATGTGTGAGGGGTTTCCTTGATAAATGTTTGATGCTCATCTAGATTCCTTCCAGTGCTTTTTGCCCAATCTTCTTCCCACTGCGGATTTCTAGCTGTCCTGGATACAGATAATTCTGACAGATTTTGATCCATTAGATTTAATATGGAGCGGTCTGCCAGGGTTGTTTGAATCCCCACAGGCGCACCGCTTACCATCCCCACCTCGGGAAAAGTTTTCATGATCTTCAAATGCTCCTGCAGCCAGCCGGGATAATAAAACACATCATCATTAGTGTAGGCCATGTACTTGCCGAGAACGGTATTGGCTAATACTTTTAATCCCCCTTCCACTCCTAAATTCCTTGAGGATAAAACCAAATAATCTATACTCCCCTGATCATTTAACTCTTTCAGATAGGTTCTTACATTTTCCGTACTTCCATTATCAAGTACCAGGAAATCAAAAGATGTTTTTGTGTTAGAAAGCAAACTCTGAATGCTAACTTTCAATATTTCTAACCGCTGCTGGAAATATCCTTCAAGGCTCGGGATATAAACAACCATCGCAACCGTGACTTCACTCGGTTTATATGAGCTCTGCTTTTTCCGGGCCGGATTCATACCTAAACGCGCCATGTGATTTCTTCCTCTATAGTCAGCTTCCAGGGAGTTTAGTCTTTGAAGATTTCCTTCATGTTCCGCTCTGCCAGGACTTTTTTCCTCTTATTGATTTGTTTGCTCTCTATAGAAACCCACAGTTTTCGGAATCTCCTTGACAGCCACCACCGCCTACCTCCCTGTGTTGGACCGGCAATAATTCGTTCAAGCCTGCGAAATAATCGGGAAAGTGAACCCGTTTTTCTAGATAAGGTTCCGTTTTTATATTGATAAGTCGCTTCCATTAAAGTATACATGTTCTTCCTGCCGCCCCCCAGCTCCACATTGACCTGAGACTCTTCCTGGCTGGTATGGCGTTTACCGTCAGGTAAATGGCTGTAATCATGGGCTTGATGCAGCACTTTGAGGGATGGAGTCAAATCAATCACCGGCCAATTCATCTTGCGGGCGTGGTATATCATCCAATTATCCCAACCGGACCGCCCTACTGCGAAATCGGGTACATCCGAATAGATCGATCTGGGAAAAACAAAGTAATCAATCGTTACCGACCTGTTTCGGTACCCATGGTCAGTCAATTTTTCGAAAAATTGTTCCGTCCAGCTCCCGGAAAAGTCGATTGGGTTCGTTATCTCTACGTTCCAGCGATAACCAATCCCTAAAAATTTTTCCGCTTTGGAGGCAGCACCCCGTACGATTTTCGAAAATGAGGGAGGGAAAAGAATATCCGCATTAACATAAACCAGCAAGGGACAATCGCTGGCTTTTTTTGCCAAAGAAAAAATGGAACTAATCAGCGGGGTATCCCAAGCACTCCTTTCGACATCTGGCATGAACTTGACATTGTACTCGGCAGCGACATCCATCGCGCCTTCTTCATTTCCCACCAGAACAACATCTACATCCTCACCCGAATGAACCCAGGACTGGATTGCATTCCTTTGAATCAGATTGATGTGCGGGTCAGTAAATGGCTTCGGCGCTGAAAATACAGTTATTTGTCCCATAGTGTTGCTGTGGATGTCTCCTATTTGGCAGTTGATCTGGATCGTATCCTGGCAGCTCATTCCTGCCTTATCCTAATTCCGGTTCCTGGGTTTCTCTGTGGATAACCCTGTGGAAAAAAACTGGAAAACACCCCTCAGGTTGTGGATAAGTCTAGGATAACTTCCATCGAATCTGAATTATTATGATGACGATCAATTATCCAATACTTATTCTGGTTGCTGCCGATACCAATCAATCGTTCGTTTTAAACCCTCTTCAAAATGCATTTCTGCCTCAAATCCGAAGTATTCCTTTGCTCTTGTTGTATCCAGGGCTCTGCGGGGCTGACCATTCGGTTTACTGGTATCCCACACAATACGACCTGAAAAACCGGACAATTCGGATATCAACTGCGCCAGGTTTTTGATGCTGATTTCCATTCCGGCACCGAGATTTACCGGTTCACTCCCGTTATACCGCTCTGCTGCCATCACAATTCCCCGTGCCGCATCTCCAGCGTAGAAGAATTCCCTTGTCGGGGATCCATCCCCCCACAGTACAATCTCATCCTCCCCACGATTTTCCGCATCAATCATCTTCCTGATTAATGCCGGGATCACGTGAGATGTCTCGAGATTAAAGTTATCACGGGGGCCATAAAGGTTGACTGGCAGGAGGTATATTGAATTAAAACCATACTGTTCCCGGTAGGCCTGAGATTGAACCAAAAGCATCTTTTTTGCCAAACCGTAAGGGGCATTGGTCTCTTCCGGATAACCATCCCAGAGATGCTCTTCTTTAAACGGAACAGGGGTAAATTTGGGATAGGCACAAATTGTACCAATGGCTACAAATTTTTCCACTCCCCGCTCCCAAGCTTCATGCAGTAAGGGAACACCCATCATCAGGTTCTTATAGAAGAACTCCGCCGGTCGAGCAAGATTCGCCCCAATACCACCAGCGAGGGCAGCCAGGTGAATAATCAGATCCGGTTGAGCATCATTAAGCATACGCCGGATATCAGTGATATCAGTTAAATCATATTGTTCAATGGTCGGGATAAAGACATCATTGGCGCCGCGCTCTTTTAAAGTTTTTTGAACGAATGAGCCCAGGAAACCATCACCGCCGGTTACACAAACACGTTTTTTCTGCCAAAATGTTTCCGGATCTGGATATGTAATTTTTTTACTCATTATTTACCTTCCCATGCTGACAACCTGATCTTCCCAGTTGTGCCAACCATCAAATTTCTCATCAATGATCTTTTTCCCTTCTCCGGGTACTTCCAAACCCACTAACTCCAAATCAGCATCCATCATAATCCTGACTAAATCATGATAGCGGACTTTCGGATTCCAATCTAATATTCTTTGGGCTTTTTTAGGATCTGCTTCAAGATAATCCACTTCAGTCGGGCGGAAGTACCGGGGATCGATCTTTACATAATCGTTGTAATCAAGATCAACATAACCAAATGCTTCCTGAACGAATTCTCTTACCGTATGTGCTTCTCCGGTACCGATGACAATATCATAAGGCTCATCCTGCTGGAGCATAGACCACATCGCTTCTACATATTCCGGCGCATAACCCCAGTCTCTCTTGGAGTCAAGGTTGCCAAGGTAAAGATTTTTCTGAATCCCAGCTTTAATGCGGGCAACAGCCCGGGTGATTTTGCGGGTAACAAATGTCTCGCCCCTGCGGGGTGATTCATGGTTGAACAAGATTCCATTGCAGGCAAACAACCCGTAGCCCTGGGAATAATTCCGTGTCACCCAAAAAGCATACAATTTCGCTGCGGCATAAGGACTCTGGGGCTGAAATGGCGTTTCTTCATTCTGCGGGGGAGCAGCGCTTCCAAACAGTTCAGAAGTTGATGCCTGGTAAAACCGGGTTTTAATGTCTGTACGCCGGATTGCTTCCAGGATCCTGATCGTACCCAACCCGGAAACATCACCAGTATATTCCGGCATATCAAAACTGACCCGGACATGGCTCTGTGCCGCAAGGTGGTAAACTTCGTCAGGTTGGACTTCATGAATTACACGCTCTAAACTGTCCGAGCTGGAAAGATCACCATAATGCAGATATAACTTTACCTCTTCACCATTATGCGGATCCCGGTAAAGGTGATCCAGTCTGCGTGTATTAAATGTGCTTGCCCGGCGAATGACTCCATGAACTTCATACCCTTTGTGGAGAAGCATTTCTGCTAGATAGGAGCCGTCCTGTCCAGTAATTCCGGTAATTATCGCTTTTGTCATTTTTTTTCCTTTCCCAATTTTCTGGAAAATAAACCGGGGCTTTCAATATCAGCTGTCAGCTGGATCTTTGATCAATCCCAGTCGGATTACACTATCCACGGCTTTTTGAGGTCTTAAGCCAAGTTATTTATTATTTTTCTCCAAGATCCAGTTTAATGTCATACCCCTCTACTAACAATTTCGGGGCAATACCATCTTCCACCACAGTGATCCCTAACTCTAAACAGGTTAATTGGCACACTTCAGCGATTTCCCCTTCTCCTTCAATCATCACTATTGAGTATCCGGCTTTTATTACTTGATTCAGTAACGCTTTCACTTTTTGGCGGGTCTGTCGGTACAATTTCATTTGATTTTCGACATAATTCACGGTCAGTTTTGCCCGCAAAGCGAGTCCCTCTGGGGTGATGATGTAGAGGAGTTTTTTCCTCTGAGCTCGTTTCGCTTTTACATATCCTTTGGCGATTAACCGTTTCAAATGCCAGTTCACAGTCCCAACCGCAATGCCTAGTTTATCAGCCAGATTTGCCTGGGTGATATCGGGATCACATTCTATGTGTTCTAACAAGGCTAATTCCCTTGTTTCATGAGTTTGATCTAATTCCATAAAATCCGCCTTCCAATATTCAGTCAATGAATTATAACTCAAACAAGGCTCAGGTCAAGTGCTGCACCTTGCTGCCAAGCCAAACTGTTAACTTTCAATCAGAATAGAACTGGAACCCGGCAATCCTTATCCCTTCACCAATAATTACCTTCAATTTTTCTTCTCGGTTTTACCAGTTAGTATATTCTCATAAAGGTCAATATACATCTTTGTCTGCTTCGACAAATCATATTCTTGCTCAGCTTCTTCCCTGCAATACTGCCTCATTTCTACCAGCTGTTCAGGATCGTCCAGCACCTCTTCCAGAGTTGTCGCAAGGGATTCTACAGAAACATCCGGCGCGATAAAACCAGTCTTCCCATCCTGGATCAATTCCGGCATAGGGCCAATGTCATAGGCGATTACCGGTGTACCACAAGCTAGTGCTTCAACCGCAGTTTGAGGTTGAGCATCGGCTAATGTACTGCAAAGGAATAAATCCGCTGCGTTGTACATTAAGGCCTGGCTGGCTGGGTCTTCAACAAAACCAAAATGTTTGACCTTTCCCAAGGGATATTTTTCGTCCATTCTTTTTTCGTTCCCCATCGTAATCAACAAAGGTTCGATTTTTCCCTTATTCTGGATCAGCTCCATTGCCCGAGCAGTATAGGAATATCCTTTTCGCAAGTTCCCTAAACTGGCCGCACCCCAAAGAAGAATGATCTCATTGGGGGGCAATCCAAGTTTTTCCCTGGCCTTTTGTTTATCGATGGGCTTGTAAATATCCAAATCAACTCCATTGGATATGACACTAACCGATAGGGAATCCTTTAATATCCCTTGATTAACTTTCTTCCTCATCCACTCCGAGTTAACCACAATATGGAGCTTGGATTCCAGGTAAGTTTTCTGTTTCGCCAGCCAGACGCGCCTGGTTCCATCCCAGCGGGGAGGTGGTTTAGGTTCGACCAAAAGCCTGCCTTCCCCTTTGAGAAGTGGGCAATCATGGCAGCCATCCTTCCATTTCCTGCAATCATAAGGATAAGCACAGTAACCTGTCAGCGCCCACATATCTGGCAGCCGCCAAACTACCGGTTTTCCCCTTGATAATCCTGGAAGAACCCCTAAATTAATATATCCTCCATGAAGATTTCTCAAATCGATGATATCCGCCCATTCATACAGTTTAGTCTTGGGGAGATTTAATGTCGGTCGATTAGTCCAGGGGTGTAAACCCAGGAAGTCTTCTATACGGCTGCCCAACCGGGATTGGATCACCCCCAGATTTGTTTGATAAGGAGAGATCACATCACTCATGAGATGGATATGAGGTTCACCGGGAAGATTATTCCTGCCGGCGATGATTTCAGATTGATGTTTCTGTGTTAGAAGCTCATCATGCAGGCGCTGCATTGCTTTGGCAGCGCCTCCGCTATGGGATGTGGTATTGATGTGGAGGATATTCATGAACCGTTTTTCTGACTACCACTCAAGGCTTTCTTCATAACCAAGATCTATCAGAATCTTTCCTTCTCGCTTATTGAAAAATTCAATATCGTCCTGAGTAAACTGCTCCCGCCAATCTCCCTTGATGCCTTTTCTAATAAACTCATCTGTTCCGGTCAAGTTATATTTGCGACCTTTGGTCTGGTCAATCTCACGCATATTCTCAAAACGGGAAGCGTGGACAGCTTGGATGATTTCCTCTTCTGTGACCTGGATACCAATAAAATCTACTATCCTTTTTAATTCAGCATTGGGATTAGACAATAAATTTTCATAACTAACAATCAAAATTCCAGATAATCGCTCTTTATGACTAAGCCAGGATTCCACATGGTCTCCCCAAAGACAGGGTGAATGATCATCCATTCTCAAGAATTCACTAAAAGTACAGCCCTCTGGCAGTATTTTCAGGCGGTAATGATAATAAGAAACATAGACATCCCGTCCATCCCGGACCAAATAAATCACCCTCGGATAATTCGCTTTATAAGTGGAATGCGTTTTGATGATGCGGGGAGAAGATAAGGCATTGATGATATCGTTATTTCTTCCTTCCTCAGGTATATACTCATGGACATTGTGGAAATCTATGGTTTCGTCAGTCCTCTTTAACAGATTTGCCAGCAGAAAACGCACCCAGGTATTTCCTGATCTTGGATAGGAAACCAAAAACACATCTTCAGGAAGGATGTCTAAACCAACTTTCCGGGAAACCTTCTTTCTTTTTTCCTTCCTGAGGAAGGCAGCAATCCTGTTTTTTAACTTTTTTATCATGATTTCAATTCTCGACTACTTTCTCCCAATCTAAAGGAGTCACAATTAACCCTTGCCCAAGTTTGGTATTACCATCCAGTCGGATAGCCAAGATATTTTCCGCTTTATCATGTTGCTTTATGCCTGGCTGCCCCAGGAAAACTGTAATTAGATATTGTCCCGGTTTTAATAAATTATCAGGTATTTTTACCTTGAACGCGTAATTTCCTTCCTCATCAGACCAAAGTGAATTATCAAAATCCGAAGTAGTTCGGGTCAAAATTTCGAAACCATCGGGGGTGCGAATAATTATCCCCAGGCGGTATTTAGTGAGAGTTTGATTAATCCGGTACCGGATCTTTACAAAGAATGGGTTAATATTGAGATGAGTAAGGGATGGTTCTTCCTGAAAGTCTAAGGCTTCTACCGAAATAATTTGGGCTGCTTTATCTTCTATAAGTTCAAAATCCACCCGAGGATTGGATTCCGATATGCCTGAGAACAGATAAGATTGTATTACCTGATTAATTGGACCTTGATCAAAGATTTTCCCCTCCTCAAGCCAAATTCCTCTCTCACAAAGACGGCTCATAGCACTCATATTGTGGCTAACAAATAAAACCGTCCGTCCCCCCCTGGCCACATCTTCCATCTTTCCCAGGCATTTATTCTGAAATTCAGCATCCCCAACAGCCAGCACTTCGTCAATTAGCAAGATTTCCGGCTCTAAGTGGGCAGCAACAGAAAATGCTAACCTGACACGCATACCGCTTGAATAGAACTTTACGGGTGTATCAATAAATTTTCTCACCCCTGAGAACTCTACAATTTCCTCATACTTTTCATCTACTTCGGATTTCGACATGCCTAAAATTGTTCCATTCAAATAGACATTTTCCCTGCCAGTCAGTTCTGAGTGAAATCCTGTCCCGACCTCCAATAAACTGGAAATCCGCCCATACATTTCTACTCTGCCTGATGTTGGGTGGGTAATCTTACTTAACACTTTTAATAAAGTGCTTTTCCCAGCTCCATTTCGGCCAATAATGCCGACAACTTCTCCTCGTTTGATCTCAAAGGATACATCTTGGAGGGCCCAAATGACATCATCATTATCTTCTGCTGCTCGAGGGTTAAACTTAGTTAACTGTTTTATTCTGCGATAATTTCGAATTGGCTTCACGATCCAGGCAACAGCCATTCCTGCAAAAGTTTCATGGATTTCCTGTTCAGTGCCAATCCGGTAACGTTTTGATAAATTTTCAACTTTTATTGAAGTTTCCGACATAAGAGATGTCCGTTTTTTATAGTTGTCCAAGGGATGTCCCCAATAACCGCAATCTTAAGTTAGGCGACATCTGCAAAAATATTTTCCATCTTCCGGAAGTATATTGCGCCAGTGATAAAAAATATAATGGCTGCTCCAGTTCCAATCATCAGAAAATTCCAGGGCATTGGCCTGGTTCCCAAGAGAGCAGCTCTGAACCCTTCGATTACACCCACCATAGGGTTGATTGAATATAAAAGGTGATATTCTTCCGGGATACTGCTCGTTGCATAGATAACCGGAGAGGCATACATCAATAAACGTACAAAAAAATTCATTCCGTAGCGGATATCACGATATTGTATGGACAAGGCGGTCAACCACATCCCAATTCCAGCAGCGGTCAATGACATAAGGAGTACAAATAAAGGAACCATTAAAGCCCAGATGGTCGGCGTGATTTTAAACCAGACCATCATTCCCAATAATATAATAAAAGATACGCCAAAATCAACAAGGGTAGCAAGAACAGGCGCAATGGGAATCACCAAACGCGGGAAATAGACTTTAGAAAGCATGTTCTTTGCTAATAACAAACTCCCGCTGGAATTCGTGAGTGAATTCGAGAAATAAGTCCAGGGCACCAAAGCAGTATAACTAAAAATTGCGTAGGGAACTCCCTCTGAATTGATCTTCGCCAGGTTTCCAAACACGATAGTAAAAATAATCATGCTGAAGACCGGCTGAATGATTGCCCACCCAACACCAAGAACAGATTGGGCATATTGTGTTTTAATATCACGCCTAACAAGAAACCAGAATAAATCCTTATACTCCCAGAGTTCCTTCCAGTTAATCAATTGTTTGTTTTCTTCGGGCGGAACAATAACCGATTTGGTAATATCATTTACCCGCTGGATCTCTTTCATAAATGCACCTTCTGTGTACTCAATATTTCAGATATTACACAAGGGAAAGATTTGTCAATAAATAATTGAAAGATCCCGAAATAATTATGAGGTAACTCTCCACCTCTTACCCGGTAAACCTAAAATTCATCACCTGAATTATAATTCACCTTGGACACCGGTCAAGGGATGAGATATCCAAACTTACTCTGCCCGGATTGAGCTTCCAGGATAATCATGAACTGCTAAAATTCCGTATTTAAGCTGCTCTATTATATCAATTTAGCTGAAATCCGCTATTCATCACTCAGGTAATCATCGGCAGAAAGCCGCCGCACTAACTAAAAGAAAAACCAGGGCGGTATCTGCCCAGAGACAAATCCGCTGGGAGAAAAGAATAAGAATTATTATAAATTTACGAGTGAGAATCCGCAGAGATTTACTAAGCGGGTAAATAATCGTGGTTCCTTCACAGCAATGATATTCCCCCAGGCTTTTAAGGTATACAGTTCATAAGGAGATTGGATAAACCTTCTCCAGCGGTGCACTTCCCCGTAGGCTTTGATTGGATACCATTCAGAAACAATCATTTGATAGCCTTTTTCAGCTAGAAATTTTATCAGGTCATCAAATTCATATCCCAGCGGTTTGGTTTTTGAATTTTCAAACTCACAAATAATCATCCGGGGAGATATTGTCTCCCAAGGCACGCCTTCAAGGACACAAAGATCATACCCTTCCGTATCCACCTTTAGCAAATCCCAGGTTCGGAGGCCCCTGAAGCCGGTTTGGGTCAAGAAAGATTCCAGGGTAACAACCTCAATTTGATCAGAAGGTTTATGGCTGGGATGGAAAGCTGATAAAGAACTTATCCCGTCAGAGATGTCACTGCGAAACAAAGTCACCTGAGTTTTTTGTTCGTTTGAGACCGCCCGGGGGTCAATCTGAACGTTTGGGGCATTGCCAAACCTTCCAAACAGTATTTTTCGGTTCTCAGAATCGGGTTCAAAAGCAATTACTTTCCATCCGCTCTCTGCAAACGGAGCAAGGAATCCTCCATGATGAGCACCCACATCAATCATCAGCCCGGATTGTTTATCAGCTTCCAACGTTTGAAAACAAAGACCAATTTCATCCGGCGGTTTTTTGAATCCAGCAGATCGGATTTTCCAAATAATTTTTTTTACTAATACCCGGGGGCCTTCATCTCGGGCTATATGAAAAACCTTACTTAATTTATTCATCTAACTTCCCGCACTGATCCATAAATTTTTCACGTCCGGAATGATTTGATTTTAATCTGAACCTGTATTTCTAATAAAGAAACGCTGTTTCTGCTGAAGCTTCATCCACGTCGCTTTGACATATTCTCCAGTATAACTCCAATCCCTGATCTGCAGCGCAGAAATACTCCCGGTGTGAGGACCCGAATCAAATAATCCGCCTTAATTTCTATCACCCACTCGCGCTTACTTTGATACCCACTCACTGGCTTCCTGAAATTCTCCCACTTCATAAAGAATATAAAGGGATCCAACTAACAATATTTATATTAGCATCACCACTACCACTTGCATACTCCTTGTACCTGCCACATAGTAAAATAACTATTAATAAAAGTATTTGAAGACTGTAAAACCAACACTCTAAAGATTAAATTTCCGGCAATAAAGAGTAAATAACCCTTTACTGGTAAAATTGGATAGAGTTTCTTCAGTATTATTACCAACTTTATGGATTAACATCTTATCGCATGTTTTCCCAAAATAATTACCTTAGCTCTTCTTGTTTTCGCATCAGAAAACTTATTATCATAAATCGGTTCGATATCACCTCTAGGAGCAATCCGTGAACGCAACTCTAAAAGAATTCATTAAATCAATATTAAAAAACATATTGGGTATTCAAATTTCCAGGGTGAAGAAAATCCCTCCTAAAAAAGAAGAACCTCAAGTGAAGATGAGATCAGTTCATGATCCTGTATATTCCTACATGATAAATCCGGTATACAGAGACATGTTGATTGATGAATTGTGTCAGACCGCAGATAAATTTTTTGCTCATAATTATTTCTCGATAGATTCTAATTTCAATTTAGACAATATAATTCGTGAATTTTTTGTCCTCTATCAAGGTCGGGGGCATACTGAAAACACCCATGGCAGCGGATTCCACAATTCCTTCTGGATATATCTCCTTGCCAGGGCTTTGAATCCTTCCCTGATCGTTGAAAGCGGTGTCTGGAAAGGTCATACAACCTGGCTTTTATCAAATGCTTGCCCGAAAGCGGATTTATTCGGTTTCGATATAAATTTGAAGAAAGTCGAATATAATGATCTGAATGCGCAGTTATTTGAACAAGATTGGAAAACATATCAATTTCCTCAATTTAACCCTGAAAATGGACTGGTTTTCTTTGATTGTCACGTCAACCACGCTCAACGGATTCTAGAAGCAAAAGCCAAAGGTTTTAAACACATCATATTTGATGATAATCCACCGGTTCATAAAATCTTTGGCGATATCCCAGGTATACCAACTGCTGCCATGTTGTATTATGGACAAGGCCTTGAGTCCTCCAACATATCCTGGATGTGGAAGGGAAAAGAAATTTCCAAACCTATAGATCTGGATGAGGCAAATCACGCAAAAGAGTTAATAAAACTCCACCATATTTTTCCCGATGTTGGTGGACCCACAAGATACGGCGGCTTCGATTTTTTAACCTATTTACAGATCTAGCAGCGGGATTCCACCCCTATATTTAGCCAAGCTTTTTCCAAACAGCAACAGAAGATCAATCCTGTTCCATAATTCATCTTCTGAATTATGGAATATAATATATCATCCAGGCAATCACCGACCCCAACACAAACAATGTTAATAATGACCCAAAAAGGACAAGGCTTTTCACCTTGTCCTGTCTATTGCGATTTTATTTTCGAATCTCTCAATCCGTCTTTATTTCTTTCACCCACTCGCGCTCACTTTGATACCATTCCACAATCTTCCCGATCCCCTCTTCCAAGGAAACCTGAGGATCCCAATCCAGCAGCGATTTAGCTTTGCTGACATCAGCCTGGCTGGTAATCATATCTGCCGGATGTTTGGGATGAAAAACGATCTCAGCCTGTTTACCGATTTTATTCTCCAGAGCAGCAATCAGCTCATTTATGGTCATCACTTCGTGCCCACCCAAGTTAATGATTTCATAACCAACTAGCTTTAACGCGGAGATAGTTCCTCTGGCGATATCATCAACATAGGTAAACCCACGAGATTGGGTACCATCTCCATTAAGATGAACTGGCATGTCTTCCTCAATCCATTTCCCAAACCGGAACATGACCATATCTGGTCGTCCAGCAGGCCCGTATACTGTGAAATACCGGACAACGGACACATCAATGTCGAATAAATAATGGTAGGCATGAGCCATCACTTCTGCCGCCTTTTTGCTGGCCGCATAAGCTTGAAGGGGTTTGTCGCTGGCAGCTGTTTCCGGAGTTGGTATTTGTGCATCTGCGCCATAAATACTCGAAGTAGATGCCAGGATAAATTTGGGTATATTTTCCTGCCGGCATAGCTCAAGCAGGTTTAAAGTACCGGTTGCGTTTGTTTCCTGATAAACCCAGGGATCTTCCAGACTGTCCCTGACACCAGCCCGGGCTGCCAGGTTAATGACCGCATCAAATCCCCGCCCGGTAAGCTGGGTATATTGAAGCAGGTTTCGGTCGCTGACATCAAGTTTATGAAATGAAAACCCCGGGAGTTTGCTTAAGTTGGCAAGGCGGTACTCTTTCATGCGCACGTCATAGGCATGGTTAAGATTATCGAGACCTACAACTTCGTCACCCTGCTCTAAAAGCATTTTCGCAACAACTGAGGCAATAAAACCGGCTGCGCCGGTTAGCAGGTATTTTTTCATGGTTAATCCCTTCAAGTTTTTATTTTACAAATGGGTTACTTTCGGGTCATCAATCCCGATATCCCCTAAGGCATTCCTGGCATCCATGATACAGCTGGCTTTATCATAAATCTGCTGATAATCATATTGACTGTGATTGGTAATGATCACAACACAATCAACACTTTCAACCGCTTCCATCAATTCAGGCACACTTTCCAGGTTGATATTCTCATGCTTTAGCTGGGAAATAAAGGGGTCGTGATATTTTACCTCCGCCCCACTTTGCTGAAGCAGGCCAATCACATCCAGAGCTGGCGATTCTCTAACATCATCAATATCCGGTTTATAGGCTGCTCCCAGAATCAGTATCTGGCTGTTTTTCAAAGCCTTCTGGCGGTCGTTTAAAGCTTCACCCACTTTGTTGACGACATAGCGGGGCATACTGGTATTTATCTCTGATGCCAGGTCGATAAATCGAGCGGTATAGTTCAGGGATCGCAATTTCCAGGACAGAAAGAGAGGATCGATGGGAATACAATGGCCGCCCAACCCGGGACCAGGGGTAAATTTCATGAAACCAAAAGGTTTTGTCGCCGCCGCATCAATAACTTCCCAGACATTGATGCCCATCCGGTCACACATAATTGCCATTTCATTTACTAAACCAATATTTACCATCCGATAAGTATTTTCCAGCAGCTTGGTCATTTCAGCTACCTCGGTGGTGGATACAGGAACAACTGTTTCCAGTGCACTCTCATAGAAAGCCGAGGCAATTTCTGTGCAGGCTGGCGTTATCCCTCCCACCACTTTGGGGGTATTTATTGTGGTCCAATTTTCGCGTCCCGGATCCACTCTCTCCGGAGAAAATGCCAGGAAAAAATTCTCCCCAACCACCAGGTTCTCCCCTTCAATTAGTTTAGGAAGAAGCAATTCCCGGGTAGTTCCCGGATAGGTTGTAGACTCCAGTACGACCACCATACCGGGATGAATATAAGGCGCGATCGATTCTGAAACTTCGACAATATAAGACATATCCGGATCCCTGGTTTTCCGGAGAGGAGTGGGGACACAAATACTCACCGCATCCGCCTCGGCAACAACAGAAAAATCACTTGTAGCAGACAAGTTACCTTTACTGGTCAAATTTCGAATCACTTCCTTGTCCACATCATCTATATAACTAATCCCCTGATTTAGCAGTGATATTTTCTCCTGATCTGGATCTACACCAGTGACTTGAAATCCTGCTTCAGCGAGGACTGCTGCCAGAGGTAAACCAACATAACCCAAGCCTAAGACAACAACCTTGGCTGAGCGGTCATTCAGTTTTTGGTGTAATTCATTCTTGTAAATCGACATGATTACTCCCACTCCTAATTATTACCATTAGAACAAACTCAGCTGTTCCACCTGGTCATTATTATTATCTACAGGCTCTTCAGGTTGATATTCAAGCGCTTTTTCAACTCCAGCTATCAAAGCTGGAAGTTTGGCAAAATCCTCTTCCACAACAGACCGCAAAGACGGTCGGTGGAGAGCTGCCGCCGGATGATAAAAAGGCACTACCAGCATTCCTTTCACCCGGATTGGCTGTCCATGAATCTCACTAATCTTCGCCTGAGGGATAAACCTCGCCATGGAAAATCGCCCCAGGGTGACAATTACTCTGGGATTGATAATTTGAATTTGCTGGTCAAGATAAGGTTTGCAGACCTTCAACTCTTCCGCTGCGGGATCTCTATTTCCTGGTGGTCTGCACTTGACAACATTAGTAATAAAAACATCTTCTCGTTTCATCCCGATTGAATCCAATAATTCCACCAACAAATCACCGGCAGCCCCAACAAAAGGTCTCCCTTGCATATTTTCATGAAAACCGGGACCTTCTCCAATAAACATGATTTCTGCGTTGGAAGGACCTTCACCCGGCACACCTTTCTTGCGTGAGTGATAAAGCTCACACTTATTACAACTGGAAACATCCTCGGCTATTTTTGTTAGCACCTGATCCGGATTCATTGGGGAAGGTAGCTCCTTTTATGGGTGGGGTTCATCCCAGGATTGGATCCCCTTTATGCAGATAAGTAGGTGAAAGAGTCAGAATGTCATCAACTGTGCCATCCTGCCATCTATTCCAGGCCAGCTCAGCCAGATATTTCGGACTTCGAAGGGCCAAAGTAGGACTAGCTGCGTCAATCAAATCATGGTCCTCAACAGTCTGGCGGATTTCTTCATTTATTTCTCCAGTCAGGATGCAGGGCTGGTCAATCTTTTTCAGCAGCTCATCGAAAGTGAGATTTTCCAGAGGACCATCAGCTATCCAGCTCCCGTCCTCAACCTTATACCAACCAACCGCCAAACGATTCCTGCCTGCCTGAAGAACGGCTGCCAGTCTGGTGTCCCTTACCGGAACGGCTCTGGCAGTAATATCAAGTGTGGGAATGCCGATCACGGGTAATTTGTGGGTATACGCGATACCTTTGATCAAAGCCAGGCCGATTCTAAGTCCAGTAAAAGATCCTGGTCCACTGGCGACCGCCAAAACATGCAAATCCGCGGCAGTCAAACCTGCCCGAAACAGGTTGGACTGAACAGCATTTGCCAATTCTACAGTGTGGTAGCGGCGGGAAATCCAACTTTCTTCACACAAAATTTGGTTTCCATCAAACAGTGCTATCCCCACAGACTGGGTTGAGGTATCCACTGCCAATAACATGCTTATACTCCGTAAATTTCTTCCCGTAATCGCTCTAACAGTTTTTTGTGCCGGGCACCACGCGCATGAACAATAAAATCTCTCTGTTCATCATTAATAAAGCGCATATTTATCCATAAATATTCTTCTGGTAACGCTTCTTCAATCCTGTCTGCCCATTCCACCAGAAGTGGTCCCTGACCGAGCATCGCATCAATATCCAGATCAATAGCTTCTTCAGGACTCGTCAATCGAAAGGCATCCAAGTGAAACAATTGCTTGCGATCCAAACGCCGGTATACATTAACCAGAACATAAGTCGGGCTGGATACTGAATCATAGGATCCCCAACCTGAAGCGATACCCTGAACCAAGGTGGTTTTTCCGGCGCCCAGATTGCCTTCCAGACCAACAACATCACCTGGCTCCAGCATTTCCCCTAACCGCATGCCAATTCGACGGGTCTGTGTGGGACTGCGGCTGATGACTTCAAATGAACCTTTCTCAATTACAGCCATTTAAATTATCCATTAATAGATTTCCGCGGGGTTTCTAAAATTATTTTACCATTCTCTACCGGTCAATTATTTTCAGATCAGCCAGGGAGGCGATGAGTTTTTTCTTTCCGACTCCTTCAAAAAAAATATCCACAATTTCATCATCATCCTGGAGAACACTGTTTAAC
Source organism: Anaerolineales bacterium (assembly GCA_049644685.1). Taxonomy (GTDB): domain Bacteria; phylum Chloroflexota; class Anaerolineae; order Anaerolineales; family UBA11858; genus B10-G9. Next base: position 38,746 of record JBARSJ010000256.1, on the reverse strand, counting down.
ACCAGCCCCTCTCCCCATTTGCCATGCTTAATTTTTTGTCCAGGGTGATACTGGCTCTCCAGTTTTTTTATGGCAGGTGATTCTCTCTGGATTTTTTTCCAGGATTGAACAGCCTGGGTGCTTTTCCTGGGAGCAGGCGAGTATTGAGGAAGACCATCCTCCTCTCTCAATTCCGGGGGAATATCCCGGTAATAGCGGGAAGCTTCCATGGGCTCAAAATAGCCGTAGCTGTACCGGTTCAATGAATGAAACAGGTATAAGCGGTCTTTCGCCCTCGTTATACCCACATAAAATAATCTTCGCTCTTCTTCCATCCCTTCAGGTTCGTCAAATGACCTTTGGTGCGGCAGTATCCCCTCGTTTAATCCGATAATTATTACCTGTTCGAATTCCAAACCTTTAGCGGCATGCAGGGTCAATAAAGTAGGAACATCCAGATTAGAATCCAGCGTATCTTGGTCTGACACCAGAGCTACATCTTCCAGGAATGATAACAAACCGACAGTTTGGTATTCGGATGCCAATCTTCGCAGCTCAACAACGTTTTCCCAACGATCGTATCCTTCATCGCTGCCATCTTCAAGATAAGTCCGGTAATCAATATCCGAAAGAATCAGCTCAACAATCTCAACCGGGGGCAGGGTTTCAAATACCTCTCTCCATTTAGACAATAAATGCCCAAACCCCATCAGTCGGCTGCCTCCGGCTTTTGTAAAGGATTCCAGTTCTGGTGGATTTTCTTCAGCAAGGTTGAGAAGTAAGTTTCCGGGTGTAACCTCGTTTTTCTGGGCAACTGTAATTAATTCTGCAAAGGTTTTGACTCCAATCTTACGGCTGGGTGTATTAATCACCCGGGATAAACTGAATAAATCATCAGGATTTGCTACCAGGCGCAGGAAAGCGATAATATCTTTGACCTCCCGGCGGCCGTAAAACCGCTGGGCACCGACCAATTTATACGGTAGATTAGCTGAGAGAAATGCCTCTTCTATCAAACGGGATTGGGCGTTGGTTCTGTACATCACAGCAAAATCGGAAGCGGCTGCCTTTCTTTTGGAAATTTGCTTTACGATCGTATCCACCACAAATTGAGCCTGTTCTCGTTCATCGTAGGTTTCCAGAATGGAAATCTTCTCTCCTGCTCCCCGCTCAGTAAAGAGTTTTTTGGGAATTCGCTGGGTATTACGATCGATGATGGAGGTCGCAGTATCGAGTATGTTCTGGGTGGATCGGTAGTTTTGCTCCAGGAGAATTACTTCCGCATCAGGGAAATCTTCTTCAAACCTGCGGACATTTCTGTAATCTGCGCCCCGCCAGCGGTAGATGGACTGATCTGAATCTCCCACCACAAACAAGTTCCGATGGTGGGATGCCAGGTGTTTCAACAATGTGTATTGTGCCATGTTGGTATCCTGGAATTCGTCAACCAGAATGAACTGGTACCGATGAGCATACTTGTCCCGGATGCTGTCATTATCTGCCAGCAATATTGCCATCCACAACAACAGATCATCAAAATCAAGAGCATTGCTGGCCAGCAGGACTTTCTGGTACTGCTGATACACTCTGGCAACAATTTCATCACGATAGGTTTGAACTGGAAAATCTTCTGGTAGGAAAAGTTCGTTTTTTGCTGCAGAAATTGATGCATGAACACTTTGGGGCCGGTAGCGTTTTTCGTCCAGGTTTTGATCTTTTATTACTTGACGAACAACTTTCACCTGGTCATCCGCATCAAAAATGACATAGTTGGAATTCACCGGCAGGTTATCGGACTCAATTCTGAGAATACGGGCACAAGTCGCATGAAAAGTACCCAGGGTTAAACCATGAGTATGCTGTCCCAGCAGCCCCGCAATCCGGTCCCCCATTTCCGAAGCAGCCTTGTTTGTAAAGGTAACTGCCATGACATGATATGGCTCAATTCCCTGTTCTCCAATCAAATATGCTGCCCGGTGAGTTAAAACACGCGTCTTTCCTGATCCCGGGCCAGCTAGTACCAAAACAGGACCTGGAGGGGCTTTGACGGCTTTTATTTGTTGGGGATTCAATGATTTTAAGATATCCATTCTGGGCTGATTCTAATGGGTTGCCAGACAAGTGTCAACAACATTGCGGAAATGAGTACCCTGTCGTAGAATTGTTTTATGACCTGGAACCTTATTGGACATGAATGGGCAGTCCAACTACTGCGCGGACATATCGTTCAAAAAAACTTACGCCACGCGTATTTAATCACTGGACCATCCGGTATAGGAAAAAAAAACCTGGCAGTGAGCTTTATTCAAGCAATTAACTGCCCGGATCCAATCGAACCCGGCATTCCCTGCCGAGTCTGCCAAACCTGTCAAAGAATTGCCCGGATGGAACATCCTGACCTATTCCCGGTCCAGGTGGAGGAAGATAGCACTCAGATTAAAATTGATCAAATTCGGGAATTGATCCATCTTTTCTCTCTTACTCCATATATCGCTTCCCGCAAGATAGGATTGCTCTTAAATTTTGAACAAGCCAATCCTCAAGCACAGAATTCACTATTAAAAACCCTGGAAGAACCTCCCGGGAATTCGATCATGATTCTGACTGCAGCATCTGCAAATTCACTCCTGGATACAATTACATCGCGGTGTGAGGAAATTAAACTAAATACCGTACCAATCTCAATTACCAGTAAAGGCCTGGAACAGATCCACGCCATACCGGCGGATCAAGCAAATTTCCTGGCTCATATATCAGGAGGTAAACCGGAAATTGCCCTCCACTATCACCAGGACTCTGCTTCACTGGAACTTAGGGATACACTGCTCAACGAACACTTCCAAATCTTGCGAGGCGACTCTGTAGAACGGTTTTCTTACGCATCCAAATACGGAAAAGATTCCCGGATGGTTAAGAAAGTCATAGACACCTGGAGTTCCCTCTGGCATGATATTATGCTTCAGTCTGGAAAATCCCAGGCGCCCATTCAAAATATAGACCGTTCACTTGAGATCGATCAAATCGTCAACAGAATTGATCTCAGCACGGCTCAAAATACCCTCAATTTCTTCCGCAGAGCCCACTCCCTACTGCTCAATAACGCAAATCTAAAGCTAACCTTCGAGGACCTTCTGCTGCAGCTGCCCCGGTTTGAAAATTTGTAAACCAGCCTAATAATCTGACTGAAGAAGGGTACAAGATAGCCTGCGACCTTCTAACAGTGCAGCAGAATCATGAATATGCTATACTCTGTTAAGGATTTAATTGTCTAACGGCTTAACTTAAACAATTCAAACTTTACCAGTTCTGGCACAGCATACAAATCTGGGAATTAGTTCATCAGCCCTCTGCTAGAGAATCGCGTTTAATTACCAATAGAAATCTTCCCGAAATCGTGTCGAATAAGGGTGAGAGAATCGTTGAAATAAAGGAAGATTACTCTCCAGGAATCCCGAGAATGTATGAACTATATTCCGACCTTACCTTACTGTATTTGGGTTAAAATATAATTAAAGAGATCCATTTAATGGCTACAAAAAAATCATCCAACGAACAGCTGCAAATAAAGAACCCCGAAGCTTCCCTGGAGCTTCTTTACCGAATCAGTAGAGAGATTGCTTCGACTCTGGATTTATCTGTTATCCTGGAACGCGTTCTTTCCCTCTCAATAAATACTATTGGAGCAATCAGGGGCAGCATTATTATCCTGGATGAACATGAAAATCCTGTAGAATCCACGATCATCGTCCAGGACCAGGTTATCTATCATACCAATGAACAGCTGCGTTCTACACTGGACAATGGCCTTGCCGGCTGGGTGGTCAGAAATCGAAATGCAGTTAATATCCCCGACACAAGCAACGATGAACGTTGGCTCCGAAAACCAGATGACGAGGAAAGCGCAACTGGCGCAAAATCCGTCGTTGCAGTCCCTATTATGTCCCGGAATGAGCTAGTCGGAGTTATTACCCTGGTTCACCCGGATCCAAACCATCTCCAGGAAGATCATATCGCCCTTGTGAATGCTATTGCAGATCAGGCAGGAATCGCCGTATTAAACGCCCAACTGTATGGTGAAAGCCAACGGCAGACCCGGGTAATGACAGCGCTGGCTAACAGTGCAACAGCCATGTCATCCTCATTAAATTTGGAAAATGTACTGCAAAACATACTTGAGGAAATCCGTACCGCTCTCCAGGTTGAAGCAGTCACCCTATCATTAATTGACCGGGATGAAGAGTACCTGGAATATAAGGCCGCGAGACATGACACGATTGATCTTCGATCTACCCTGGTTGGAAAACGGATTAGAATCGGTCAAGGATTTGCCGGCTGGGTTGCCGAGACCGGTTTAGGAGAGATTGTTCCAAATCCTGCTGAAGATAAACGCTTTTTACAAACCAACGCAATTTACCCGGAAATCTCGCCTTTTGCTATTGTGGCGGCGCCGATCTTCCTCCATGGCGAGGTAGTAGGTGTTCTGGAAGCAATAAACCCCTACAGCAAGTATTTTGGAGGCGACGCGCTGCAGGTTCTGTCCGGCATTGGGAGTCTTGCTGGCTCCTCAATTCAAAATGCTCAGCTATATGAGGATCTGCAAATTACCCACAGCCGCTATCACGACCTATTTGAGAACAGCATAGATCCAATTATCATCACCGACCTGGCGGGAAATATTATTGAATCTAATGTCCGGACCCTAAAAACCAGCCGCTATTCCCCGGAAGAACTCAAAACTATGGTCATCAGTGATCTTCATGAGGTCAACCAGGAAATCGTGGGGGGAGATTATTCAAAATTGCTTGAAGATGTATCCAGCAGTTACGAATCCACCCTGACAACAAAGGATAAAGTTGATATCCCCATCCAAGTAAATGTTCACCAAATTCAAATAGCTGATGAATGCCGGCTGGAGTGGATCTTGCGGGATATTTCAGAGCGGAAAAATCTGGATCAGCTGCGGGAAGATCTGACATCAATGATTTTTCATGACCTGAGGTCACCCTTATCGAATGTAATTTCAAGCCTTGATGTCATCCAGGCCTCCCTGCCGGGAAGCGAAGATCCGGAAATATACTCCCTGTTTGAGATAGCTAACCGGTCAACTCTCCGGATCCAGCGCCTCACAAAATCATTACTGGATATCAATCGGCTGGAAAGCGGCCAACCAATTACCAATAAAGAACTTATCGACCCTGAAGAACTGATAAATTTTGCTAAACAGGCATTGATCACTCAGGCAAATGCCAAGAAACAAACAGTCAATATTGACCTCGCCGCTAAAATTCCCCAGATCAATGCGGATCGGGATATGTTAGAACGGGTGCTAATTAACCTGTTCCAGAATGCAATTAAGTTCACTCCCACAAAAGGGCAAATCGAATTCGGAGTAAAGATGGAGGACAAGGTTGCTCGTTTTTGGGTCCTGGATTCTGGATCAGGTGTTGATCCCGATTACATTGATCGCATTTTTGATAAATATACCCGGATTAACCCGGACGACAGAATCAAGGGGTTGGGATTAGGACTGGCGTTTTGCAGGTTAGCAGTTAATGGTCATGGGGGGGAAATCTGGGTCGAAAATCTTCCCGAAGGCGGAGCTATCTTTTCATTTACAATTCCAACAGAGGAATAATCAATATTATTGATTAAATATCTTCCGCGCAGCCATAAGTAGAAGGAGCACGAATGCACGAAATCAAACCCGGGATTTATTACGAGGATACTTATCCAGGACCAACGATAGGAGCTATCTTGCTTCCCCGGGGCATGATATTCATTGATGCGCCTTTGCGTCCAGAGGATGGCCACCGCTGGAAATCAAATTTACTGAATCGCAGCCAGGGAACAATCCACAAAATTGTAGTCTGCCTTGATGATCATCCAGATAGAACTATTGGCGCGAACAGTTTGGATTGTCCCATTGTGACCCACAGGGACGCTGCTAAGACATTGCAGGAGCAGTCTGCGGTTTTTCGCGGTCAGCTACCAGAAAGCGGATCAATCTGGGAAAAATATCCCGAAACCACCGGACTTCAATGGGTCGTTCCGGACATTACTTTTTCAGAACGAATGCAGTTTCACTGGGCAGATGAAGCTGTTCTGATTGAACACCATCCCGGGCCAAGACCTGGATCAAGCTGGGTGATTGTCCCCTCCGAGAAGATAATCTTTATCGGAGACGCCGCATCCGTAACAGGACCTCCCTTCTTGGGGAAAGCCCATTTACCTACCTGGATTGACACCCTGGATATTTTGTTAAGAGCAAAATACAAAGAGTTTCAAATCATCAGTGGTCGGGGAGGACCGGTTAATCTGGATAATATCCGGGAACTAAAAAAATCCTTCCGGAAAATTCACCGCCGGATAGATAAGCTAGCCAACCGCCGGGCGCCTGTAGATGATGTAAGTGATCTGGCTGGAAAATTTATGGATGAATTTTCTTTTCTAAAAAGGGATCGGGAATTTTTCCTCCAACGCTTGCGCCATGGATTATCTCAGTATTACATCAGGAATTATTTTCCCCAAACCGATGATATCGGGAAAAAAACCTTCTGAGCGTATCCCTTGGCCAAAATCTGCACACCAGATATCTCACATGAGTGATTCCCATCAGAATCCAAATCAAGGTTATCTTCCACTTTTCCATACCACTCGGGGAGAAGTAGTTGAATCTATCCATTACGGGGCGATCGCAATTGTTGATCCTAACGGTAAACTCTTCGCCTGGTACGGCAATCCGGAAGCGGTTAGTTTCCTGCGGTCCTCAGCAAAACCATTCCAATCCCTGCCTCTGGTCGAAATGGGAGGGTTGGAAATATTTCAAATTACTGAAAAAGAATTAGCAGTAACTTGTGCATCCCACTCCGGAACTGATCAACATCTAAAAACGATCCACGGGCTTCAGCAAAAAATCGGCATCTCCGAAAAAGATTTATTATGCTGCACCCACCAGCCATTCGATTCTAGTACCCGTGCACTGTTGAGAGATCGGGGAGAAGAACCTTCCCCAAATCGCCATAATTGTTCTGGAAAACATAGCGGCATGTTAGCGCAGGCGAAATTACTGCAGGCTGATCTGGATAATTATACAGAAATTGAACATCCTATCCAGCAGCAAATCCGCTCGGTTATTGCCGAGATGTGCTGCATTGAACCCTCCAGACTCCAGGTAGGCAGGGATGGCTGTTCGGTACCTACTTTTGCTATGCCCTTGTACCACGCTGCCTGGGGCTGGGCCCGTCTGATAAATCCGGATGGGTTCTCTGAAAAACGAAAGATTGCCTGCAAAACGATAACTTCAGCCATGGCAGCCCATCCCTTTTTAATAGCGGGTCCCTGTAGGCTGGATACTCGTTTGATGGAAATCGCGGCAGGGTTGATTATCTCCAAAGCAGGAGCGGAAGCATTCCAGTCTGCAGGTATCCTGGAAAACGCGATCTTCCCCGGATCACCGGCTCTGGGTATCGCCCTTAAAATTTCCGATGGAGATCAAGGCAAACGCGCCAGAAGGGCTGTTTTAATTGAAATCTTAAATCAACTAAAAGTATTATCAACCGACAAGATGAAAGCTCTAGCAGATATTGGACCAATCATTACCACCCGTAATCTATGTGATCATGTAACCGGAGTCGCAAAACCCTGTTTTCAATTACAATACAGCTAAACTATGAATGAAGAACAGCTTGCGGCTAATACACATCGGTTATTGGTAGACGAATACAGCCTTCCAACCTGGCGCCCTCACTTCTCTCCTGTTGGCGAACTTGTCTCCACCATCCTATCCCAGAACACCAATGATCAAAATAGAGATCAAGCCTATGACACCCTCAGGAAGAACTTTCCAACCTGGGAAGAGGTCAGAGATGCCCCGGTAAATCTAATTGCCGAATCGATCAAAACCGCAGGACTGGCTAATCAAAAAGGACCTGCGATCCAAAATGCACTGAGGATAATTACAGAAGAAAGGGGGAAAATCGAGCTGGATTTTTTAAGATCAAAAACCAGCCAGGAAGCTTCTTTATGGCTAACTAAATTAAAAGGAGTCGGTCCCAAAACCGCGGCTATTGTTCTTTTATTCTCTCTGGATATGCCAGCATTTCCAGTTGATACACACGTCTACCGGGTTACAGGGAGGATTGGGATCCGGCCGGACAAGATGACCGCAGCCAAGGCACATACCTATCTTGCCGAGCAATTTTCACCTGATACCTATTATGCAATCCATCTAAACTTGATCCGACTGGGACGGGAAATATGCAAAGCACGCCAACCTCTCTGTCAGGACTGTCCTCTAAACAAGATTTGCAACTATTATAAAAATGAGAAAAATTAATCAGGCATCATATCCGGTCAATCTGATCATAGCACTGCTTATTTCACTGCAGTTCCTGTCTGGCTGTATACTTTACCCATCTCCAGAGAAACCAGCTCTACCCCCTTCCCAGAAGGAAGAAATATCCCCCACCTTGTTAATAACCGATTCCATAACCATAGAGGTCCCAGAAATCCAAACTGGAGTATTATACACTCCCGTTGGCCTGCTCCAGGGAGAATCCTTAGCTATTCACAGCAGTCCCTCTGTAGAAGCGCCGATCATTGACAACATTCCCGCAACCAGCATTAATATCAAGATTTCTGGAGAACCGCGAATAGATGAAAATACAGCCTGGATCATGGCAGACTATAATCAAGTTCAGGGTTGGGTTGACTTAAACTATCTGGCTATCCACAAGGGAGAACTCCCGGAAGAATTAATAGCACTTGGGCAACTCGTTCTGGCTAGCCTGCAAGCATATGATTACGACCTACTGATTGATCTGATTCATCCAGATCATTGTCTGGGATTTTCCCCCTATGCTTATCTCTCTGAAAACCATTTAATCTTCTGCCCTGAAGAACTAAACAACCTGATATCATCAGATGAAAAATATAACTGGGGAAAATATGACGGAACTGGTAATCCGATATTAATGACTTTCCCGGAATATCATCAGGACTTTGTGTATGATTCCAATTATATTAAGGCAGAAATAATTGGTTTTAATGTTGAGGTGAGCTCGGGAAATGCCATTAACAACATAGCGGACGTATACCCCACGGGAGTGATGATTGAGTATTACTTCTCCGGTTTTGATCCGCAATATGGCGGTCTGGATTGGAGAAGTATTAGACTGGTTTTCATTCAGGACAACCTTACCTGGTACCTGGCTGCAATTATCCATGGAGAATGGACAATTTAATTAAAATGATCCGTTATCATCTAAGGATTACGGATCATACCTAATAAACAAATTCAATCCATGAAAAAAAATTTCTACCAGACAACCATCCTGCTCATCCTCATCGGAACCCTGTTTATCGGCGGCAGATATTTGTTATCCAATAGGACGCCGGAACAAAGCGCCGAGGAAACATCACAGCTTCCAACCCCCCCTTCTGTCCTGCCCAAATTGACACCTGTTCCAACATCCACCCCGATCCTGCCTCCCCTTCAAAGTACTATCCCCGGGGATGTGTACTATTTTTACGGGGACTGGGAATCAGCAATCTCCAGTTATCAGGCGACCCTGGATAACGCCTCCTCTCCGGATCAGATCAGCGCTGCTTTGTTAGGATTGGGAAAAGTCTATTTCCAGAAGCAGGATTATCAGCAAGCCTTGGATTATCTGCGGCTGTTGGTTTCAACCTATCCCGATTCTGTCTTGATCCACAAAGGTTTTTTCGCCTTAGCAGAGACCTTCAATGCCTTGGATCGGCACCTGGAAGCTGCAGACGCCTACAATTTATACCTTTCCCGCCGCCCAGGAATCCTGGATGCGTTTGTACAGCATAGAAGAGGTGATGCTCTCTCATCAGCCGAGGAGCCCATCCAGGCGATTGAAGCTTATCAGGCAGCCATCGCCGCCGGAAGCGGAGACTCTCTTTTTACCCTCCAATTAAAAATCGGTCAGCAGTATACCTCCCTTGAAGATCATGCTACCGCTATTGTGATTTACAAAGATGTATATATTCAAACCTCCAATGATTACACCAAAGCCCGGTCAGATTATTTACTTGGTCTTTCCTATTTAGAACTCGGTCAGAATGACCTGGCTGAAGCTGCGTTCCAGGACGCAGTGATTCAATACCCCCTCAGCTATGATTCCTATTTAGCATTGTTGGAATTGGTAAACGGAGGTTTTGAGATCAACGATCTTGACCGGGGTTTAGTAGATTATTTTGCTGGACAATATAGTCACTCTGTGGAAGCTTTTGACCGCTATTTAATTGAACCGGACGCCGGGGATCGAGGTACAGCCCTGTATTACAAGGGCTTTGCTCTGCGGGCAATGGGCAAGCATGAGGAGGCGCTGGGTGCCTGGGATGCTTTAATCAATCAATATCCAGACCATTCCTATTGGGATCAAGCCTGGGAATTTAAAGCCTATTCACTCTGGTTTTATATGAACCGTTACAATGAAGCCAGTCAGGTTTTGCTGGATTTTGTCAGTACAAGTCCTTACCATCCACGAGCAGCTGAATTCTTGTTTGATGCTGCCAGAGTTGAAGAGATGATTGGGGATCTTGAAACAGCTTCCGATCTTTGGAAACGGGTTTTTAATGAATATCCAACTTCTTCGTATGCCAACGTGTCTTTATTTAAAAGTGGCATCTCACAGGTAAGACTGGGCGTTTTTTCGCAGGCGCTGGATTCATTCTCTACCTACCGCGATGCTACCCAAACATTCGAAGAGCTCTCCCAGGCACTGTTTTGGATCGGTAAAGTATATGATATGCAAGGTAATTCTGATGCGGCACTGGCTGCCTGGAGTGAAGCCGCCAATGCAGATCCCACCGGGTACTACAGCGAACGGGCTCGCGATCTGCTGCAGAACCGGCATCCGTTTACACCACCCCAAGACTACGATATCGGGTTTGATGTCCTGGCAGAACAACAGGAAGCTGAGGACTGGATTAAGGAAACCTTTTCCATTCCTCCCGAAACGAATCTGGGCAGTCTCGGTTTATTGGGAGATGATCCCCGGATAGTTCGCGGCACTGAATTATGGGAATTGGGTTTACTTAACGAGGCCCGAACTGAATTTGAGGAACTCAGAAATGAGGTCAGTTTTGATCCCATCAGCAGCTATCGTCTGGCTAACTATTACATTGATCTTGGTCTTTACCGTCCAGCGATAAATGCTGCCCGTCAAGTATTAAATGCAGCCGGCATGGATGATGTCGCAACCATGAACGCACCTTCCTACTTTAATCACATCCGGTTTGGGACTTATTACAGCGACCTGGTCATCCCTGCCGGTCAGGAATATGGATTTCATCCCCTGTTTCTTTTCAGTGTGATCCGGCAGGAATCTCTTTTTGAGGGTTTTGTCCGCTCAACCGCCGGGGCAAGAGGGTTAATGCAGATCATTCCCAGCACCGGTGCAGAACTAGAAGACCAGGAGGATTGGCCCCCTGATTACAGTGATGTGGATCTCTACCGCCCCCAGGTTAGCATAAAATTAGGAACTGCTTATTTAGGTTTCCTACGATCCTATTTTGAGGGGGATATCTATGCCACCTTGGCAGCTTACAATGCAGGAGGAGGAAATACTTCGATCTGGCTGGAAGAAGCTCAGGGAGATCCTGATCTCTTTTTAGAAATCATTCGATTTTCTGAGACCCAGCTGTATCTGAAAAATATCTCTGAGATCTTCGCCATCTACCGGCGTTTGTATACCCGGAGTCAATAGCAAAATCCAGAGAGAAGAAATCCCATTCGGTAAAGTATAATTCTACGGTCTTTTTTCCAGAGTCAGCTCAAACTCGAGGGTTTCAGCTTCCCGGATCACCAGGATTGTGACCTGATCGCCGGGTTTTTTATAGGTTAATAAATAACCCATAAAGTCCGCAAAATCATGCACCGGCTGATCATCAATAGCAATGATCAGATCACCACCTTTCGGAAGAAACTCTCCACTATCTGCACCTACCAGCCCGGCTTTATCCGCCGGACTCCCGGGAGTAACCTCACGGATATAAACACCGGTAGATTGGGGTAGATCTAATTCTTCCTGAACAAACAGGCTAAGCTCGCTTAATACATGGATCCCGACATAAGGTGAGTCGTGGTACCCATGGGCTATCAAATCAGGCACTACATTTTTTGCTGTATCGATGGAAATCGCAAAACCAAGTCCAGAGTTAACGGGCTGCCCGGAAAGATCAATACTTGTGGTACTGATTGCTGAATTGATGCCTACAACCTCACCATTCAGGTTTATCAAAGGACCGCCGGAATTACCCGGATTGATAGCTGCGTCAGTTTGAATGATATTCCCGGTAGCAAATGCTCCTCCTCCCGGCGCAAAATGCATTGATTCCATGGTTCTACCCAGGGCAGAGATGATTCCTAGAGTCATTGTTCCCTGTAATCCTTGAGGATTACCAATAGCGATTACCGTCTGCCCCACCAAAAGATCATGATTCCGGCCCAGAGTGAGAACTCTTAACTCAGACGGCAGCTGATCTAGTTCAAGGACAGCGAGGTCAGAATCAGGATCTGACCCAAGAACCTGGGCCCTGGTTTTAAACCCAGAAGGAAAGTCAACTTCCAAATCAGTTGCAGCATGAACTACATGGAAATTAGTTACTATATGCCCTTCTTCATCCCAGACAAATCCAGTTCCTAAACCACCACCCTCCTCTGTCAGAGCACGGATAGCAACTACACCCGGGTTTACTTCTTCATAAAGTGCGGGAAGATCTCCATCTTCGACTACCACCTTGCTGATGGTAGTGATTACTTCATCATTGGTAGGTTCCAAGGATTGTGTAAACCAGGCTAGAGGGTATAACGAACAGGCGAGAGCGGTGAGGACCATTACCGCCACAACGATTAAAATTGCAGATCGATTTTTCATGAGTTGTCCCTTCTTTAATGGATCAATATTAAGTGTGTTATTCAGGAATATAATATCAGAAATGGCATCCCAACGATAATAGATTCTTTAAATCAGATCATCTTTAAGATACTTGTTCAATATAAAACCTTACCAGAGATTATAGCGTTTGGCATAATAATACCTCTGGTTTTATTAAAGATATTATATTTCAATTAAGAAAACATAAATAGGGCGAGGCTGTACACGCTGGCAGGAGGGGAGCCTGAAAAATCACCCAGGAAGAAATAATAAAAAAGCCTCCTCAAACAGGTTGATCTGTTTGAGGAGGCTTTCGCCAAAGGAGGAAACAGTGATAAATTAATTAATATCTCCCGTCTCTGATTAAATCATAACAGAACCCCCGCAGGATACTAAAGTACAAGCTCATGGAAAATGTATGACCTTCATCCTATACAAAATGAATACTATTTGGATTAAAAAAATTAGCTATCCCCTGGAGGAAAAGAACAATAACTGGGTATGGTTTTTACTTCCAAACAGCCGGGGTAATTGTTCCCCGTCTTCAGGTACAAGACCAGAAATTCTCTTACCATTGCCATTTACCAGCCCTTGTTGTAAAATCGTTTTCGAATCTATTTGCCCTCGTAGCTCAGTGGATTAGAGCACTTGCTTGCGGAGTAAGGGGTCGCGTGTTCGAGTCACGCCGAGGGTGCTCAAAACGGAGCGGGGAATCCCGCCCCGTTTTTTTATTAGCTCTTTTCCAGCAATAATAATCAAGGTTAATATCCAGGTAATCTCCTTCTCTGTTATCTGGGAAGAAAGACCCTTCGCAGACGGTGTAGATATCAATATCTTCGAATTGCAGTATTCCATTCCAATATACCGAAATCAACCCAATCCCTCCTAGGCGATGCAAAGATAGTCCTCTCTTCTGAAGAGGTCTACCTGGCAGAGCTGAGCCCTGTGATCGGTACCCATGTAGGTCCTGGTACCATTGCTATAGCTTGTATGCACGGGATGTAATAAAAAGACTTTCCTATAGATACGGATCAAATAACTACCGTAACCTATCTTTTAGAAATGTGTTGTATCTTTCATAATTGAAAGATACTCATACTTATTTCGAAAGAGAGGATTTATGTCTAAAATAGCAATTGTAACTGACAGCTCACCTAATATACCTGAACACCTTATCAAAGAAAATCATATCCATGTAGTTCCACTCAATGTAATCTGGGGAGAGGAATCCTATTATGACGGCATAGAAATCACAAATGCCGAGTTTTACACGCGTCTCGAAACGGCCAAAATTATGCCCAGCACATCCCAACCGTCTGTGGCTCAATTTGAAGAGCTTTTCCGTTCCCTCTACCAGGATGGTTATGAAATACTTGGCATCTTTTTATCAGAGGTTCTGTCCGGTACCATATCCTCCGCCACCCAGGCTAAAAAAATGCTTCCAGAAGCAACGATTGAAATTGTGAATTCAAAATCGCTGGCAATGGCCCACGGTTTTCAGGTTCTAGCCGCTGCCAGAGCAGCCAATAACGGCGCCTCGCTGGCTGAATGCAAACGGATTGCAAAGGATGCCCGGGACCGCTCTGGCGTAATCTTTGTTCTCGACACTCTGGAGTTTTTACACCGGGGAGGCAGAATTGGAGGAGCAAAACGGTTTGTTGGAACCTTAATGAATGTCAAACCTATCCTGACTGTTGAGAATGGCACAATTGTCACCCTCGATCAAGTGCGAACTCAGAAAAAAGCCCTGGAAGCAATAGTTAATTTAATTGAAGAAAGAACAAAAGGCCATAAAAATATCCAATTGGCAACCCTGCATGCTAATAATCCTGAGACAGCCCAACATATCCTGGAGGAAGTAACTAAAAGAATACCCTTGGCGGAGAAGGTGTTCGCTGAACTCAGTCCTGTTCTCGGGACTCATGCCGGTCCAGGAGCGGTAGGATTGGCATATCTAGTGGATATGTAAATTCCAGAAACGATTTCAAGAAATATTTGAGACAACGTCCAGCCGGTTGGCTGGACGTTTTTTTCTTCGATGGTAAACTTATCCATGAGCTTTCAGAAGCAATCTGTTCAAAAAGTAAAACACAATGGATAATGACAAGTTTTCCGGTTCATTAATAACGCCTTCAGTTCAAGACAATATTAAAATAATATCGTTTGCCGCTGAACCATATCCTGACGGGCGAAGGGTGTTAGTAAGGCTGTTATTGTCTTCTTTTCTAGAAGGACCTAACGCAACAATTAATTTATCCAACGAGGAAAACCAGGAACTGGCAGCGGTAAATATCGTCAGTATCTTTAGCCCGGAGACCGAGATCACCCTCCATATCCCCGGAAATAAAAAACTCCCAGGCAATTATTCAGTCGATGTCGAAGTATTTTATACCGAGGAAGAAGAAATCGAACAGGAGGGGGAAAAGCGGTTGTCTTTTAAGCAATCCCTGGTTGACAGCGCTTCAACCTCATTTTCCATCCAGTGACTACTCCCTTCCCGAACGACTTTATCACTGAAATTAACCGGCTTCTTGGGGAACAATCCTCTAGGTTTTGGGACAATCAGGAAACAACGCCGCCGATTTCAGGTCTGCGTGTAAATACACTTAAGACAAATCCTGAATTAATCCAGACAGCCCTCTCTGCCAAATTAAAGACTTTGCCCTGGGCCGATGATGGATTTCAACTCCCTCAAGGCAGCAATCCAGGAAAACATCCTTTCCACTCCGCCGGACTTTATTATCTTCAAGAACCTTCGGCTATGGCGCCCGCAGCTGCCCTTAATCCTCAACCGGGAGAAATAATACTTGATCTATGCGCTGCTCCCGGGGGAAAATCTACCCAAATTTTATCGTTAATGAAAAATCAAGGCTTGTTGATTGCAAATGATTCCAATCCCCGGCGAGTGCAAGCGCTGGCACGGAACATTGAACGCTGGGGGGCTCGAAATGCTGTACTTACCAATGAGGTTCCCAGAAGATTGGCAGAGCATTTTGGACCGGTCTTTGACCGGGTACTGGTGGATGCCCCCTGTTCCGGGGAGGGAACCTTCCGAATAGATCCCGGGGAAATTAAAAAATGGTCAACTAACTTCAGCAAACGGTGTGGGTTAATCCAAGATGAAATCCTCTGGTTTGCCGGAAAAATGGTTCGTCCCGGAGGGATTCTAGTGTATTCGACCTGTACCTTTAACCAACAGGAAAACGAGGGGTCTGTGATGAGATTCCTTCAAGCAAATACGGATTTTGTTGTAGATCCAATCCCTCTCCAGCCCGGGTTCTCGAACGGCATTCCATTGTCAAAAGCAGATCCCGGAAATCTGAAAGACACTGTCCGGATTTGGCCTCATCTGTCTCCCGGAGAAGGCCATTATATTGCCCGATTGAGGAAATCTGATAATTCAACTTCCGAGATATTATCCAGCCAGAGTACCCCAACTGGTCTGACTGCCGACCAGCAGATAATATATAAGGAGTTTTTTGATTCTTCGCTGAAGATGACACCAGGAACAGAAATGATCTCGCCCGGCAGTTCATCTATATCATGTTTCGGAAATCAATTGTATCTGTTTCCCCCGAATTCACCTCAACTTGAGGGTTTGCGGGTTCATCATTGGGGATGGTCCCTTGGCACTTTTAAAGGTGATCGGTTTAGACCCAGTTCTGCCCTGGCTTCCGGCTTAACCAGAGAGGATTCACAAAAAGTGATAGAATTCCCAGTAGGTGATCCGAACCTGATTTCTTATCTTCGAGGATCTCCTATCCGCTATCCAGGTGATCCGGCAGCAAAAAATGTTTGGGTACTGGTAACCGTAGAAGGATTTCCCCTTGGTTGGGGAAAAATCGTCCAGGGCCGTTTAAAAAGTCACCTTCCAAATTGGCTGCGTCATGCCTAAATAATTTTGCGGGATGAAAATATGAACACTGATGCTTCTGCTGTAAATAACAATCAAAAACCAGACAGAAGATTCCCCTCAAACCTGATCCTTCTGGCAATCGGTTCCATCCTGGTAATCTCCGCCATAATCCTCTATCCTGCAGCACAGCGCAGGATGGGAGAATATCCCTCACCAGAACCGTCAGCAGCTGGCTTGAGACCCGGGGCAGATTCTGTCCAGCTTTCCATTACCGAAACATCTTCTCCTCTTGCCAGCGTAACACCTATTCCAAATCCTTCATCCACTCCTGTCATAATCAAGTTTCCCTCCCAGTTTGGGACATTAATGCTCTCAATCCGGGAAGGTATCGATATTCACTTATTTGCCTACCAACCGTTTTTGGAAAACATTGAAGAAGGCACATATAGCGCACTGCCCTTAACTCGCATCACTTCTGGGAATCAACAGGACATTACTCCAGCCATAAGTCCGGACGGCACAAAAATAGCCTTCTCCTCCAACAGAGAAGGTTTCTGGGATCTCTACATTCTGGATTTAATCAGCGGAGAAACCAGGAAATTTACTGACACCAGAGCATATGATGGGAATCCAACCTGGTCGCCGGATGGTCAGTGGTTGGCTTACGAGAGCTACCATATCAACAACCTGGATATTTTTCTCCAGGATATTGATCAAACACAGGGACCCATTCCCCTTACAAATCATCCTGCAGCAGACTACGCTCCTAATTGGTCCGGGCAGGGACGCAGGATAAGTTATATCTCTACTCGAAATGGCATACAGGAAGTCTGGTATGCGGATCTGGATTCAACCGAGAATGATAAATCGGTCCTGGTAAGCGGTCTCCCGGGGTTGAGTGTTAAACACCCCACCTGGACAGCCGACGGCAGGTACCTGTCCTGGGCAATTGTCACCGAAGAAGGCAATCATTCCCTTGTCACCTGGGACTCAGACCAACCGGATCTAGATCCCATCCTGGCCGGAACCGGGGATTGGCCGCTCTGGGCAGGAACAGGAGAGATATTGTATGCGTTGATTGAAACCCCGTATGATACCTATCTTACCGCTTATCCCGGTCTCGAACATGATCTTCAGGTGATGATGCCGGCAGTCAAATTACCAGGTCCCGTAGCCGGGTTCAGCTGGGCTGAAGGCATATCGCTTCTTACTCCAGCTGACCCTGCGGCTCAAATCGATCCTACTCCTCTCTGGAACCCTGCTATCCTGCAAGACGAGAACTCAGAGATTATTAAGAAGGATTTATTCCAGCTGCGAGACCTGAATGCCCCCTATCCCCAATTAAATCAAGATGCTGTCAGTTCATTTACATCACTCAGGCAGGAAACCAAAGATTTAGCGGGATGGGATTTTCTTTCTACACTAGAAAATGTCTATCTACCGCTTACAGAGCCTGCCAATCCTGGGGTTAATCAGAACTGGCTGTACACCGGACGGGGACTATCGGTAAACGATATTCCCAGACTTGCTAATTGGCTGATCGTAGTCCGGGAGGATTTTGGCTCCCAGACATTCTGGAGGATTTATATTCGCTCCAACGTTCAGAATGGCTCACAGGGTCTACCTCTGCATAGCTATTTCTGGGATTTTAATGCCAGATTTTCCGGCTCAAATTTTTCTTACGAGAATGGCGGCGCGATCTCAAAAAGTATTCCGGAAGGATACTGGATCGACTTTACTGAGCTATCAGCGGCCTTCGGCTGGGAGAGATTTCCCGCACAGTCTCCCTGGCAATATTCTGAATCCGCTGCCCGCTATCAATACTTTGCATTTAAGCAGGGATTAAGTCTGCGTTCCGCGCTGCTCGAGTTATATTCACCGCAAGCTATCCAAACATTTACGAACACCGCAAATCCCTGATCTGATGATGAAAAGAGCATTAGAGATAAATTTAAGACTAAGAGGAATGTTGATTCAAGGCGGATTGTTTTTTGCGTCAATACTGCTGCTTAGCGCCTGCTCTCTGGATATCGGTTTTCCCAGCGCTAAACAGGACACCGCAACACCTACCTATACACCTGCAGCCAGTTTTACCCCATCTGAGCCAACGGAGACCCATGTGAGCCTGAATCTGACCACACTGACACCAATTGCTGTGCCGGAAATCAGCTCAACACCAGAACCGATTCCATCTACTCCTGATTTATCCAATCCCCCCGACCCTCAAAAATCTTTTACAGCCTGGAGACCACCTGTATATCCGGTTCCCTGGGTGCCAAGTCCCCAGGATCATTTTTATTTTTCAAATCCTATTGCAGCCTATGCTATTGATCCGGCGTATTCTACCTACGGTTATGGGGATGTGTTTTTCGAGAATGTCGTCCACACGGGTATTGATATTCCAGGTGATATAGGAACCCCAATCCTGGCGGCAGGAGACGGAAAAATAATTTACGCTGGATTCGGCGTTTATCGGGGTGGTAATGAAATAATTGATGATCCTTATGGAAAAGCTGTTGTAATTGAACACTCATTCGGATACCAGGGAGAATCTCTTTTTACACTCTATGCGCATCTTGATGAAATCCTCGTTGAAAAAGGTCAGGATGTAACCACAGGAGATCAAATTGGCCTTATGGGGAAAACTGGAAAAACTACCGGCCCTCATCTTCACTTTGAAGTCCGGGTGGGAAAAAATGAATATTTTTCTACCCGGAATCCTGACCTGTGGATTTCTCCCCCGCAAGGTTGGGGGATTCTGGTTGGACAAATATTAACTTATGAAGGCAGGCTGCTGGAACAGCAGGCAGTTTACATCTACCCGATCAAGGAACAGGTTCCCCAGGACGAATCAATAAATTATTTATGGATCGGTAAATCATATCAAAATCAAGCTATTAATTTCGACCCCTATTATAAGGAAAATCTTACCATCGCCAATATTCCGGCTGGAACCTATATATTATCAATACCGGTAACAAATATCGGTTATTCCTATCAGGAAATAATAGAAATCCAGCCCGGACAGGTAACGTTTATCAAATTTAATCTTTGGCGGGGATTTACTCGAGAAAATCCCCCAACCCCGGAAGTTTTCTTTTCACCTTCCCCTTGACGTTTAGAACATTTGTGCTACACTAAAACAAGGCAAGCCAGGTGGAAATCTATTGTTTTAGAGGAGGGTATTATGGCTGATGATCCACGGAAAACAGCTTTAGACAAGACATTGCAGGATATCACTAAACGCTTCGGGGAAGGTGCGATTATGAAGCTTGGTGAAGCACAGGGCATGGAGGTTGACGTAATTCCTACCGGCGCATTATCTCTAGACATCGCTCTTGGTGTAGGGGGAATACCCAGGGGCAGGGTAACAGAGATCTATGGACCGGAGGCGTCCGGGAAAACCACGATCTGCCAGCACATCGTTGCTGAAGCCCAAAAACAAGGCGGAACAGCAGCCTTTATTGACATGGAACACGCTCTAGATCCTGCCTATGCAGCCCGGACTGGTGTGGATGTTAATAATTTATTGATTTCCCAACCTGACACCGGAGAGCAAGCCCTTGAGATTGCTGAATCTTTGATTCGTTCCGGAGCGGTGGATGTCATCGTTATCGACTCAGTCGCTGCCCTGGTTCCCCGGGCAGAAATTGAGGGTGATATGGGAGACTCCCATATGGGGTTGATGGCCCGGCTGATGTCCCAGGCACTCAGGAAACTTTCTGGCGCCATCAAACAAACCAATACCAGCCTGATATTCACCAATCAGCTGCGGGAAAAAATAGGCATTGTCTTTGGAAACCCTGAGACAACTCCCGGCGGCCGCGCTCTTAAATTTTACAGCTCAGTCCGCCTGGATGTCCGCAGGATTCAATCCATTAAATCCGGCACAGACATTATCGGCAGCAGAACCCGAGTTCGGGTTGTAAAAAATAAAGTAGCTCCTCCTTTCAAAACAGCCGAATTTGACATCATGCAGGATGGGATCTCAAAATATGGCGATATTCTTGATCTGGCTGTAGAAGTGGGTGTCGTCGAAAAACGCGGATCCTTTTATTATTACGGTGATGATCTTCGCATTGCACAAGGTCGGGAAAATGCCAAAGAATATATGAAAGAAAATCCGGAATTTGCTTTAGAGATCGAAGGAGAAGTCCGGGCTCTGGTCTTAGAAGAAACCCAACTTGATCCTGACTCCAATGACCCTGAATCTGGTAGTGGAGATGAAGAAGACCTGGAATAGAATAAAATGAAAGGAAAATTCTGGATAGTGCTGCTGGTGATTCTGGTCACTTGCTGTCAAGCGAAAGAGCTTGCACCAACCGGGACGCCAGAAGCCCTGTTTGTCCCTCCCACTTCCGGAGGGGACCAGGAACAAAACTCTGAGGCCCCTCCCCCCGCCCCGCCAACCCAGCAGGGAAATTGTGTAAATCAACTCCGCTATTTAAAAGACCTGACAATTCCCGACGGTACTGAAGTATTAGAAGGGGAAAAAATCACTAAGCGCTGGTTGATCACCAACGAAGGAAGCTGCAATTGGGACCAGTCCTATTCCTTCCAGTTGATATCTGGTCTGGCTCTGGGGGCAAAAAAATATCAGCTGCTCTACCCTGCCCGGCAGGGCTCGAAAGCAATTCTGGAAATTTCCTTCACTGCTCCGGATAATCCCGGACGATACAATTCCTGGTGGCAGGCTTTTGATTCCAGTGGAAAGCGGTTTGGAGATCCGCTTTACATGGATATCTCAGTAATAAGTAAGTAAATCCGAAAGGGAGTCCCACCACATGGATGATAAAAAATCCAGCGTCCAGCGGGTTCTGGATAAGCTGGAGGACTTAAATCTCCCCACTCAATTTAAAGACTTACCGCAAAGTGCCCGGACAGCAAGGGAAGCCGCTGCGGCTGTAAATTGTCATGTCGGTCAAATCGTGAAGTCACTGGTATTCCAAACCAAATCCACCCATAAACCTGTCCTGGTATTAACCAGCGGTTCCAATCAGGTAAATGAAGAAGTTGTTGGAGCTGTTTTCGGTGAGGAGATAAATATTGCTTCTGCAAAGTTTGTTCGCGAGATGACTGGTTTTGCGATCGGAGGAGTATCACCCTTAGGACTGAAAGGGGAGATTACAACCTATATCGATGAGGATCTACTTCAGCATCCGGTTATCTGGGCTGCTGCAGGATCACACAATGCAGTCTTCAGTATTTGTCCGGAAGATTTGGTAAGCGCAATTAATGGACAGGTAATCAGTGTCGTTTAGATACAGATTTCCAAGATCTGCCAATTCCGCTGAGTAGGATCGATTGCTCAACCAACCGGCAGTGCCCCATTGATTAATTTCTCAATTTCAAGCGGTATGCCTTTCTGAGGGTCCCTGTTTAATGTTATCGCCTTATTCTGACATTTATCTTCGCAAACCCCGCATCCAAAACACGATTCACGATCTATATATGCCTTTCCTTCCAAGATCTGGATGGCTGAAAACTGGCAGAATTCCTGACAGGTTCCACATCCATCACAAAGATCAGGGTTATTTTCAGCAGAAAAACCAGATGCTATAAGCATGGGGGTTCCATTTCTGTGGGCTTGAAATGCTCCACAGCAGCAAGCGCAGCAGTTGCAAATTGCATAAAACCTATTGAGCATGGCATCTTTAAAAAACGCATGATGTACATGCCCCCGTTCATGTTCCGCCTGGAGGATATCCATAGCTTCCCGAGAGGAAATCAGGCGGGATTTTTCTGGGTGCTGTTCAAGAATAAAACTTACAAAAGGATCTCCAATTATCAGGCAAACATCCAGTGGGTAGCAGGGTTCGGTTCTTGATAATCGGCAGGGACAATCCAGTACAGCAATCCGCTCCGGATTTTTCATAATAATATCTTTAGCACGTGTAAAAGGGATGATTGGTTCCAGGTTTTTAATTATGATTTCTTCCTGGATCATCACCAATTTTTTTGCCTCCTCAACAGGGACTACTTTCCCATGATAGGAATTTGCAAATGCTGCCCCATTTCCAGGATCATTTTCAGAAAACGGGGCAAGAATCGCGGAGAGAAACAGGAATAATGGTTGAAGCAAACGGGTTAATTTATGTTCACCAACACCAACACTGATATACAAGTAGGGCCAGCGCAGATAAAGATATCCATGTAAAAAATCGTAAAAGGAATAATCCTCCGTGTTTCTTCCCTCTTGATAAAAATCGCTGGTGGGATTTTTGAGCAGGTGGTTTTTTTTGGAATCCATGGTATATTCCTCAATTAGTAAATAACCAGCTTCATCAATAAGTTAAATTGTATTGTAATGCATCCCAAGGGTCACCAGTCAAAAAAGAACTGGATCCTATGCAAGTTACAATAGGATCCAGTTCTTTTCCTCAGCTGGTTGTGTTTTTACTCTGTAGAGAAATGATCAATCCGCTATCAAGATGCTCCGGCAGCTGATTGTTCTTGCCATTTTTTGCTGACCAGGCAGTATGAAAAAACCAACAAGGAAATTGATACCTGATCAAGTATTCTTAACATTGCTCCTCTTTTAAATGTACCGCGTGGTTTAAACTCACATAGAACCTGATCCTGGGAATTTTTAAGGGTCCAGCTCCTGGTTATTCCTTTTCCCGGAAGTAGCGCATAGGGTTCGTCTTCAAAGGTGATGATAGAAACCCTGCTTAACCCTCCGCGAGGTGCGGCGCTAGCAATTACCGCACCTTCCTGTTTTAGTTCATATTGGCTTTTCCAAAAGCTTATCTTTTCAAAGATCAGAGATAAATCTTCCAGACCAGTATACGTCCCTTTGGTTTTTCCAGCATTCAGGGTTAGCACTCCTAATACATCTGATTGCGTCCCGAAAACATGTTCCGTTTTAAAAACACCGGTTTCGATGACCCCGATCAAATCTGCGGTGAAGGATTCATTATTCATCCTGTGAATCACCTTCTTCGGGTGTGGTTATCATCCTTTGGGCCATATCAGCCGTCGCAGTCATACCCATTAAGCCACCCAGGTTCATGGTATCCACTGCGCTGGAGGGCACGATCACCATAGCTCCCTTTTCCTTTAATCCTTCAAAGAGCATATTCATTGCCCGCAGGTGTAAGGCTGTCGGATTATCCCGGTATGCTTCAGCAGCTCTTGCGAATGAGCCAGCGATTTGCTCTTCACTCTCACCCAGGATTACCCGCGCCTGACGTTCTCGCTCAGCCTGCGCTTGACGGCTCATGGCATCTTCCAGTCCGCCCGGAATAACAATATCACGGATTTCCACCGATTGCACTGTGATACCCCAGGGTGTAGTTCGATCATCAATAATATGCTGGAGTTCTGCGTCCATCCGGGCTCTACCTACCAAGATGTCTGCCAGTTCCATCTGTCCGATGATCTCGCGGAGAGCAGTTTGTGCTGCCCAGGAGATGGCTGCCCGGTAATTTTCCACTTCAAGAGCCGCTTTTTCTGCATCCCAGACAACCCAAAACAATACGGCATCAACGTCCACCGGGACGGTATCTTTGGTGAGGGTTCTTTCTGCTGTGAAAGAAGTTACCATAACCCGATGATCAATCCAGGCAGGCAGTGTATCAAAGATGGGAATAATCCAAAATGGTCCGGGGCCTTTCAGACCAACAAACCTGCCTAAACGAAGATGAATGGCTTTCTCCCACTGCTCAGCTACTTTAAATGCCAGCAGAACATAGAATCCTAAGATGTTCAAAACTAGCACTTCTGCGATAATCCAGGTCAAATTAACCTTCTCTATTGCCATCCAGACCGCAGCAGCCGATGAGATTATGATCAGAATCACAAAAACAAAAACAGCAACGCCATTGATCTGACTCAGTTTTTTCTCCTCAAATTCGATATTCAGTCCTGTTGGTTTAATAACCATTTTTTCCTTCCTCCATAAATAATAATATTATTAATCTACGTTCCTCTCGAGCCAAGCTTTCATTTCCTCCTGAAAGGCTTTCTTTATTTCAGCCGGAGAATACCCCAGTCTCCGGGCTTCCTCCAGCGCAGTTTCGCTAATTGAGTGAAGCAGCCTTTGACGTTTACGCTCAATTTGATCTTTGTCTAGAACTCCGGTAACAAAGGTGCCCTTGCCTCTCTGGGTAGAGATTACTCCTTCCCGATCAAGTTCAAAGTAAGCCCTGCCTACCGTATT
The DNA here is from genome assembly GCA_049644685.1 of Anaerolineales bacterium. GTDB lineage: Bacteria > Chloroflexota > Anaerolineae > Anaerolineales > UBA11858 > B10-G9. Next base: position 13,845 of record JBARSJ010000256.1, on the reverse strand, counting down.
AAGGTTTACTCGAATGTCCGCAGCCAATTCCCGGATTGTGGGCAATTGCTCCCCCGGCTGCAATTGTCCAGCGGCGATAAAGGAATGAATGCTATCCTCAATCTGGACATAAATTGGCACACTGCTGTCGGGATCTATTTTGAATTTCATATAATCCTATTGTAATAGTGTATTAGTATAATAGGATTATTACATATTTATTTGGGTTTGTCAAGTTTTTTCCCTTAAATTCTGGAAATTGACTCTAATCCCTTTCTGGCATACAATCCTGAAGGTTGGCATCTGATTTTTCTGTTAGATTAAATACACCCTGTACCCCAGGATTAAATCATCACTTCTGGATTAAGAGTATGATTGAAAATCAAACCCAGCGGATTGCGATAATCGACCTGGGTTCCAATACAAATCGATTGATTATCATGGAAACCCGTTTAGGGTTCTCTTATCGGTTGGTAGACGAAGTCCGGGAAGTCGTCCGACTCAGGCAAGGGATGACTGAAGCCGGGTTAAGCGAAGAAGCTATTGTCAGGGGATTATCAACCTTGCGCCTTTATAAGGATTTTTGTGAACAAACCAACGTCAGTCAAATTCTGGCGGTTGCGACCAGCGCAGTCCGTGAGGCGGCAAACGGTCCTGTTTTCCTGGATAGAATTAGGGATGAAATTGGTATTTCCATCCAGCTGCTGGACGGGGAAAAAGAAGCTTACTATGATACTTTAGGCGCGTTAAACGAAGTTCCCTTGAGTGAGGGTGTTGTTCTGGATATCGGAGGAGGCAGCATTCAACTCAGCGATGTCCAAAGAAGTCAGTTTAACAGGGGTAACTCCGTCTCCCTTGGTGCACTTGCCCTTACAGAACGATTTATTACCCGGGACCCGATATCCGGGAAGGAATATCGCAACATCGAGAAAGAAATTTCCCACCAAATTGATACCATTCATTGGCTGCCGGAGAAACAGGGGAAGCCTCTGATCGGATTGGGTGGAACGATCCGCAACCTGGCGATGATCGAAGCAAGTCGACAAAAATATCCCCTCCACACTCAGCATGGTTTTATCCTTAAGCGGTCTTCAGTTGAGAAGAGCATCCAGCTTTTCCGGGAACTTCCATTAAATGAACGCCAGAAGATACCGGGGTTAAGCAGCGACCGGGCAGATATAATCCTGCCGGGTGCAGTTGTTGTCCTCGAAGTAATGAACCGTCTCCAAATTGACGAATTGCAGTTATCAGTAAATGGTCTCAGGGAAGGTGTGTTCTTAGAGCTTTTCTGGTCTCATTTAGATCCCCCCATCATCCCCAGCGTGCGCAAATTCAGCGTATTAAATCTTGCCCGAAATTATTTTTACGAAGAAAAGCATGCCAATCATGTCAGCTTCCTGGCCGGACGGCTCTTTGAACAGCTGGTTCCCCTGCATGGATATGACAAGAAGGAACGTGAAATTCTCTCTGCTGCAGCTTTGCTGCATGATCTGGGTCGAATTATCGGCTACAGCAGTCATCATAAACACACCCAAACCTTACTGGAATACAACGGACTACCAGGCTATACCCCCCGCGAAACTGCCCTCATTGCCCTGCTCTCCCGTTATCACAGGAAAGGGAAACCCGAAATTTCCGATTACAAACTGCTGCTGAAGAAAAAAGACCTGACCACACTCACCAGACTGGCAGCCATGCTCAGATTAGCTGAATGTCTTGAACGGGGCCGAAATGCGAATGTTACTGATACCATCGCCACCTGGGATGAAGAACAGCTGCGAATAACCCTGGTTGCCAATCAATATCCAGCTGTTGAACTCTGGCAGGCAAACCGGAATGCATCCCCCCTAATGAAAGAAGCTTTTCAAAAAGAAGTTAAGCTAGATAGTTTTTCTCCCCCTCAAAACCAAACCGATTGAACTAACTCTCAATCCCAACATTACCCTTCATTACATCCCTTCGCTACGGCTCTCCTGAGCGGAACGGAGTGAAGACGAAGGGCTCAGGACTACTCAGGACACTCAGGATGCCTAATAATCTTACTTTCTACGAATTCTGCTGCTGATCACCCCATCTCCAGAGTCCATTTCACAAATACAGAATATTTCCAGAGATAGCTCAAAGATGGCTTTTTGACAGGCAACTTAAAAAAAACAACCAGATAGAAGTTTCTTTAAGAGTTATTCCGAGTGATGCCAGATCCCCCGATTCTTTATCATCCATTCCTGGGAATTAAATGTCTCTTCATTTTCCCCCTTCTTTACCGGTTCATAACTGCCATCTGACAGCATAAGCCGGGCTTTCACGTTATCTTTCAGGTGCATATTTAATATTTCATCCCTGATAGAGTTTTTTATAGTCTCGTCTTCAATAGGGAACAAGGTCTCAACTCTCCGGTAAAGATTTCTAGGCATCAAATCCGCACTGCCCAGTAAAATCTCTTCCTCACCGCCGTTGCGGAAGTAATAAATCCTGGCGTGTTCAAGGAATCTCCCTACGATTGAGGTTACGGTTATATTTTCGCTAACCCCAGGAATTCCTGGACGCAAACAGCAGATGCCCCGGGCTTGAATATCAACTTTTACCCCTGCCTGAGAAGCCCGGTACAGCGCTTCAATACAGTAATGATCCGCCAAAGAGTTCATCTTAAACGCGATATAGCCGTCTCCTTGTTCCTGATGGATTTTTATTTCCCGATCTATCCTGGATATGATTCCTTTTTGCATCTCTCCCGGAGCGACCAACAGCTTTTTGTATTCTTCATCGCGGGAATATCCAGTTAAGCGGTTAAACAAAGCTGAGGCATCTTTCCCCAGAGCAGGATCACAGGTGAAATAGCCCAGATCCGCGTAGACGCGGGCAGTCACATCATTATAATTGCCTGTTGCCAGATGGATATATCGCCGGATACCATCTTGTTCATGACGGATCACCACGCTGACCTTTGCATGGGTTTTCAGTCCAATCAAGCCATAGACAACATGGACGCCTGCTCTTTCCAGAGATTTTGCCCAGACGATATTATTTTCTTCGTCAAAACGTGCTTTCAACTCAACCAGGACAGCAACCTGTTTCCCATTCTCCCTGGCATCCAGCAACGCGGCAACCACTGGAGAATCTGGACCTACCCTGTATAAAGTCATTTTGATTGCCAGCACCTCCGGGTCCCTGGCTGCTTCACGGACAAATCGAATGACCGGGTCAAAGCTATCGTAGGGGTGATACATTAAAATATTTTTCCGGCGAATTACAGAAAAAATACTTTCTTCAGTTGACAATGAAGGCGGGATAGATGGCTTAAAGGGCACGTCTTTTAATTCGGGCCGATTAATGCCCATTAACTCCATCGCATCGCTTAACCCAATTGGTCCATCCACAACAAAAATCTGATACGACGCCACATCCAGGTTTGTTTGCAGAATTTCCCTCACCTGGTCAGGCATGGAACTATCGATTTCCAACCGGATAGCCGATCCAAACTGTCTTTCCCGCACACTCTCTTCAATTGCTGCCAATAAATCCGAAGCTTCATCTTCTTCAATTTCTGGATCTGCGTCTCTAGTTACCCGGAACGGGTAAGCAGCTTCAATCTTTAAACCAGGGAAGAGCAAATCAAGGTTTGCTTTCACAACCTCTTCCAGCCAGACAAAGTTGGTTGAATTGCGTTCATCCAGTCCTAATTCCTGATTTTCATCGGCTTTGTCTTCACTGGGGATAGCTATCAATCGCGGGTAGATTTTGGGAACCTTCAAGCGGGCAAAACGCTGACCGTGTTTAGGATCTTGAACTACCACCGCAAGGTTCATGGAAAGATTTGAGATGTGAGGGAAGGGATGTCCTGGATCAAATGCCAGCGGGGTTAAAGCAGGATAAATTTCCTTCTTAAAATAACTCCGCAGCAGCTTTCTCTGTTTCCGTTTCAGCTGTTCATAATGAAGGATTTTAATACCCTGTTCCTTTAACTTCGGGACAAGGTCTTTCTGCCAGCACTTATTCTGTGTTTCCAATTTTGGAAGCAATTGCTGGCGGATCATTGCCAATTGTTCTGAGGGCAGCAGGCGATCAGGAGACGCTTTATGGGCAGCAGCTTCCATCTGGCGCCTTAGTCCTGATACCCGGATCATAAAGAATTCATCAAGGTTGCTGGAAAAAATAGCCAGAAACTTAATTCTTTCAAAAAGCGGATGGTTTTTATCCAGCGCTTCTTCCAATACCCGGTCATTGAAGCTCAACCAGCTCAATTCCCTGTTTAAATATAAATCCGGATTTGAAAGGTCTTGAGGGCTGCTGCCTAACATCTGTTTAATATTATCAATGACCATTGTCTACTCCAAACGAAAGGTAACAAGGATCTTCAGAGGGTGAAGTCGACAGAATTGTTGAGGAAAATTTCTTCCTTGGAGAAAAAATTTTACCCCAGCACCTGCCAATAATTTCCTTCTAGTAACTTCCCCTCGACTGGATCGTAAAGGATTGGGGATGATTATATATCATTTATCGGAGAGAAGTACCCTTAAATCGCCCGGAGATTCCACTTTTTACCACCCGTGAAGGTTAATATCAGGCAATATTAATCTGAAATCTGATATCATGGGAAATCAAAATCCCTGCAAGTTAATTGCAGATTATAATTATATTAGCGGAGCTGATGGTCCCTGACGAAATGTTTAAAAACCCCTAATCATGCCCTGAATCTCCCCAAAAACTGTCTTCAACCAGCAACCTGAAACTTTTTAAACCAGGAATTTGTACTATATATAGAGAAACTCTCCCTGAATATTCTTGGAGAACCAGCTCCCATCACCCAAGATTTTGTTATGGGATCAAAGGATAAATCTTGATGAATAAGAGAACCCGGTTAAGTTTAATATTTTTAGCAATTCTTCTTGCCTTGCTGATAGCAGGGTGCCAGCTGGAAAAAGAACCTACTAAAATTGGCGGTTTGGCTCCCGAAAGCCAACTAGAGTCGGAAAATCATTCCCAGGAGATAAAAGACCCGGTTTATGAAGTGGGAGACATCGTAAGTATTAACAACACTATCCTGGTAGTCCTGGGGTGGGATCAACCTCCTGGTGGCGATTTTAATCCACCCGATGAAGGAAAAAAATATCTTGTAGTAGATGTAATGCTGGCAAATCAGCGTGAAAGGTCCTTCAGCATCTCACCAGTCTTTCAAATGACTCTAAAGGATTCAACCGGTCAGAAATACAACGTTAATGGAAAGGCGAATATCGCTTCTGGAAGTAATACCCCAAATGGGGAAATAAACCCCGGAGAAGTCCTCCGCGGCAAGGTGGGATTTCATGTACCAGAGGATATTAGTGATTTTGTATTCGTCTATGAGGCAAATCTGATTGGATTGGGGGAAGTATCGGTGAACCTGGGTCCCACCCCGGTGTCTATGGAGCCTCCTGCTGATTTAAATCTGGCCCAACAGCAAATAGTTTATCAAGTAGGTGACTTAATTTTAATCTCGGATTTGGCGATACAGGTCCTCCAGGTATCCTATCCAACGGGGAATGCAATCGTAAAACCGAAAGAGGATTTTAAATTTGCAGCAGTTGATATCACGATAGAAAATCAGGGGAACACCACTCAGGAAATCTCCAGCATTGTCCAGATGTACTTAAAAGATACAACCGGTCAGAAATATACATTCCACCTTGGAGCTCAATCCATCATCGATAGCGGATTACCGGATGACGAACTCCAGCCTGGGGAGAAAATTCGAGGGCAGATCGGGTTTCAAGTCCCCAAAGATGTTCAGGGGCTGCTGTTTGTATTTGATGCAGAAATTTTTGGATTCGGCAAAGTTTTTATTGCCTTGGATTAGAATGAGGTAGTGGAAAATCAAATTCTTGGCCTACCAAGATTTCTGACTTTTTTCAGGACCCGGGAGATAAGAAACTTTAGACGGGAATAGATGTCTTCTTTTTAGCTCAAGATCGAAATTTCCCGGGCCAGCAATAATAATTTAGAATTTAGAATTCCGAAAATGTCTCTGGTGAAGATGGACCTGAATAGCTGCTTCCCCTGTAACAGGACATTTATTCTCACAGATACCACATCCGGTACACAAATTCCGGATTACAACTGGACGCTGTATAGTTATTTCCTCACCTTCGGAGGTCACAATCTGCGTTTCTTCCAGAATAATTGCTTTGTCAGGGATAGGACACATTTCCTCACAAACAATGCAATGCTCGCCCTCAGCCCAGGGAAGGCAGCGATTTTGGTCAATATGGGCTTTCCCTATTACTTGCTTCCTTTTGTTCTCAAGCGATAACGGCGGAATTGCTTCTACAGGACAAACCTGTCCACAGGCATTGCAGGAATAATCACAATAACCAATTCTTGGAACCAGAATTGGTGTCCAGAATCCCTCTACGCCGGCTTCAGTTACTGCCAGCTGAATGGCATTGGTTGGGCAGACAGTGCTGCACTCACCGCACCGGATACAGGTGGCTAGCAAATGATCATTGATAACGCCCGGCGGTCGAATCAGTTTTGGAGAAGATATATCACTCACCAGATTACTTTCCAGCAGCCCAACCCCCAGGGCAGCAGTTCCGAGAGATATCAGAATTTTCCTTCTTTCAATATCGTATGGTTGCTGGATAACTTTCGCGATTCTTGCCGGATATGAGATAGCGCCTCCCGGGCAATCCGCTGCACAAGCCATACACATGGTACATTCTCCAGGATCACAAAATACTACTTCGTTTGTTTGAATCGCTCCAGTAGGACACTCAGAAAAGCAACTTCCACAGAGAGTACACGTTTCCGCGACCTCGCATTGAACCAGACTGAACTTACCAAGGAAGCCCAGCATTCCTCCCAAGGGACAAAGATATCGGCACCAAAAGCTGGGCGCCAGGGTATTAAGAGCAAAAATACCAAGGAAAAACCCAAAAAAGAGTCCCCCGTAGCGGTAAAATACCGGGTGGGAGGGGAAAATTGACGGCCGGATCAAATTGTCAAAGCCGCTGATAACCGGCTGCAAAAATGGAACCCGATAAAAAGCCAGTTCAATTCCAGTCACAATCTGATCCAGGGCTGGCCAGATAGCAGCAGTCAGCGTCCGGTAAAACACAGTGATCGGGTCAAAAAACAGCAGTGATAAATTTGATAACACAGCAGCAAAGAGGATAACCAGCAGCAGGACGTATTTAATCCCCCGCAGCCATTGAGGAATTTTCGGTTCTTTCCTTTTCCAGGACCGGAGAGGGAACCATTCCAGCAAGGTGCCGAGAGGACAAAACCAACCACACCAAACTCTTCCCAGAAGCAGGGTCAGGATAATAGTAATTAACGCCAAAAGCGACCCGGCGAGGATAGTCCGGCTGGATATTACCTGGGCCAGCATAACCAGCGGATCCAGCTTCAGGGGAAGGTTAATTAATTCTTGTTTTACACTGGTCCCGGCAGCCGGGTAAAGGTAAAATTCCCGCCGGGACCAGAGGAAAAACACCAGGAACAGGATCATAAAAAGTACCTGGCTGTACTTCCTAAATTTTAACCACTGCTGCGGAGATAATCCTGAATGGGGTTTTTCCGATTTGTCAGCCAAGATTGATTTCCTCAATCTTAAGCTGATCTAGATCTTTGACCCCCAGCCCCATTTTTGCGCCCTTTTTAATGTAAGACAAATCATTAGGTTGCAGTCCGAACAGTGTTGCGGCATAGCTGTCCGCGGCAACAATATCCGGCGAGGCAATAATTGTGTCCGCTTTTTTTACATCTGATAAATTTCCCCCGGAGGGACCATGATCCATCAACATACGCACAGCATCCACTATCACCAGGGATGACCTGACCCTGCTGTTTAAATCCGCCAGCCTCTGACCCAGATTGGCATGCATCATGGGCCGATCATAGATCACCCCCATCATGTTTTTCATCGCCAGGGTCAATATCGCCCCTCCGTGGTGTTTGGCTATTGGAACATTAATCAACACATCCGTTTTAAGCACATCATCATAAATTTTGCAGGATTTTAGATCCTTACCGCGAGGAATCGCTGTATCCACATACTTGAGATTATTCATCACCACCATTTTCCCCCCGGCTTTTTTAACCTCAGCCTGAATACCGCTGACGGCATAGGCTTGTTCTGCCGTTCCTCCAAATGGAAAATCAAGCACCCTGACCCGTTTTGCGCCGGCTTCCAATGCCAATTTAACGACTGCAGCAACCACCCAGGGATTGGTAGTAGCAGCATATTCATAACTGTGATAAGCGACACAGATATTGGGTTTTACGATCACTTCATCCCCGGATTTTACAAAGCGCTTCATGCCCCCCAACGCCTTGATCGCTTTCCTTACCATGACTTCCGGATCTCCATTTCTGGCGACAGTTAAATCAGGATGAGCCATCGTCGGAGAAGGTGCAGGGGTATCCTCTGGTATACTTGTCTGCTGATCAGTTTCCGTAGGTGGCGAGATCGTCGAGGTGGAATCAGTTAAAAAAGCTGTGGGAGACATTTTATCCGGGGAAAGGGATTTTGACAGCAGCTTATCCTGATTCAAACAACCGGTAAGATATACTCCCCCCAGGGATCCCAGGCTGGCAGCGAGTATTCGTAAAAAGTGTCGGCGGGAGATCTCATTCATAGTCACTTTCCTTTGTCGGTAAAGACCAGACCTTCAAAACTGATAAACTCTTTTCCAGGTGGATGACAGATATGAGTACCCTGGATTGTACCCTCAATTGGACCAATTTATATTAAGGGTTTTTCTCAAAGGACAAAAGGGGGATATCCCCCTTTTTTTGTTCCAAATCCATAACAACAACTCTCCGAGAAAACAAAGATCCCGGGCAAAATGCATATCCCGGGATCAAGTAATTAGATATTATTTGGAATCTATTGGCTATGAATTCCAAAGCCTTTTTTAGGTACCTTCCTGCCAGGAGTTTAAGTATTTAACCTGTTCTTCAGTTAGCACATCAATATCGATGTCCATGTTCTCCAATTTCAGTCGGGCAATCTCTGCGTCAATTTCCAGTGGAACCCCATATACCTGGTTTTCAAGGTTTTCTGCGTTCTTAATCATATATTCCGCACCTAACGCCTGGTTGGCAAAGGACATATCCATCACGCTGGAAGGGTGTCCTTCGGCAGCTGCCAGGTTGACAAGCCGGCCTTCGGCCAGCAGATTAAGCCTGCGGCTGTCGGGAAGGAGATACTGATCAATCATGGGGCGGACTCGGATTTTCTCTTCCGCCATTTCCTCCAGGGCAGGAATATTGATTTCAACATTAAAATGACCGGAATTTGAAATTATGGCGCCGTCCTTCATAACCTCAAAATGGTGCTTATCGAGGACATGCAAATCGCCCGTGAGGGTGCAGAATATGTCACCAAGGGGGGCTGCCTCCACCATTGGCATTACCCGGAAACCATCCATTACAGCCTCGAGCGCTTTTAATGGATCAATTTCAGTCACGATTATATTGGCTCCCATGCCCCGAGCCCGCATCGCCAATCCCCGAGCACACCATCCGTAACCGCCAATGACGAATGTCTTCCCGGCTATCAGGACGTTGGTAGCCCGGATAATTCCATCCATGGTCGATTGGCCTGTTCCGTAACGATTATCAAATAAGTGTTTTGTCATCGCATCATTCACAGCAAGAACCGGAAATGCCAGCGCGCCATCAGCCGCCATCGCCCGCAAGCGGATTACGCCGGTTGTGGTTTCTTCCGTTCCGCCAATTACATCATCCAACATTTCCCGCCGATCTTTATGCAGAGTACTGACAACATCCGCTCCATCATCCATCGTAATGTGCGGTTTATGATCAATGGCTGCATTGATGTGTTTATAGTAGGTTACGTTATCTTCCCCATTAATAGCATGGACAGGGATCTCATTGTGCATCACCAGGGAAGCAGCAACATCGTCCTGGGTGGACAGAGGATTAGATGCCACCAGCACCACATCAGCTCCGCCTGCCTGAAGAGTCTTCATTAAATTTGCGGTTTCAGTTGTAACATGAAGGCAAGCGGACATACGAATGCCGTCAAAAGGGCGTTCTTTGATAAATCTTTGGTTTATTGACCGAAGAACAGGCATTTCCCGTTCAGCCCATTTAATCCGCCTGCGACCGCCTTCTGCTAATGATTTATCTTTAATATCGAAATTTTCCATTTTTATCTCCAAAGTGTGTGTCTATTTCCCAGGCTGCCGGAGCTTATTAAATTCCCGGGAGCCTGTTTTATACTAGCTTGCTATCTAATAAAATATCCAGTTTACCCTGATCATCAAAGTGTTCCCTGAAACGTTTGATAAACGTCTCTCGGGTGAAGTAATGGGATTGCGGCCCATCGGTTTCCAGGCAGTAAGAAGCTGCCAGTGCACCCATTTCACCACACAATTTCAAATCAAATTGGAAGCTATAACCGGTCAGGAACCCGCCCCGGTAGGCATCGCCAATACCAGTTGGATCAATTATCTCCTTCGGTATAACCGCGGGTATCTCAATCTCTTCCTTTTTAGTGATAACTATCGAGCCTTTCTCTCCCTTTGTGATCACCATAATCTCCAGATTATCTTTGATTTCATTCCTGGTCATACCTGTGTGTTTTTCAATTAAACTGAATTCATACTCATTAACAAAAAGTGCATACGCTCCTTCCACACCCTGCCGAAGCTCTTCTCCGGACAGACGCACTGTCTGCTGGCTGGGATCATATAAATAGGGTAAATTTAACGCCTGGGCTTCTTCGACATATTGGATCATTGCCTGCGGATCTGTGGGAGATATCACCACCAAATCCAAGGGGTCACCCTCCCAGGAACTTAATTTTACTTCGCCAGCATGACTCATAGCTCCAGGATAAAAACTGGCAATCTGGCAGTTGTCATAATCTGTGGTAGCAAAAAACGAGGAAGTAAAATCATCAGGGATCACCTTCACTGCCGTAGTATCCACTCCGTTTTGTTCCAGAAAGGACCGGTACTCTTCAAAATCTTGCCCCACTGTCCCAAACAAGGTGGGTGTTCCCCCCAGCAAAGCCATGGTGTAACCGATGTTGGGACCTATGCCACCTCTCCGTTTGATCATTTTATCTACCAGGAAGGACAAGCTGATGGATTCCAGTTTATCAGCTATAAAATGCTCCCTAAAACGTCCAGGAAAGGTCATCAGGTAATCAAATGCAATTGATCCTGTGAGTGCAATTCTCATAAAAACCCTTTTATTACTTTTTTTTTGGTCCACGATCAAAAATAGCTGGATTTCCCGTTCAAAATCCAGCTATATCTTACCACTGAACCCTCTAAATCAATAGTACCTCAGGGGACCTTCAATCCCGGAGTTTAATATCGCATCCTGGGACTCTCCTTCGACAACGTTTATCCCGCCTGTCCTGCCCGTCCTGAGCGAATACCGATCATAGTCGAGGTGGCAGTCGAAGGAAGCCTGTCGAAGTGAACTCAGATGAAAGGCTCAGGACAGGTGCTGGCCGTCTACTCGCATCGATGCTGAAGTTTCCTGAAACCCAGATCGACTGACGAATCATTCAGCGTTCCTTGGGAGGGCTGCTCCTAATCTTAGAAAACGGTATCTTCGGGGAATTCGATTTTCTGTACCTCAGACGTTAAACCCCCCAGAATTACTCAAGACAAGTATGCTATACTCCCAGCATGAAACATATTGCCCGGTCCGCGTTAATCATCGCGGTTTTTTTTGGTCTGGAAAAGATGCTGGGGTTTGTCCGCAATGTATTAATTGCCAGAGCCTTTAACCTCTCGACCGAATTAGACGCCTTTAATGCCGCTAACAATATCCCAGACTTAATATTTGCTTTGATTTCCGGAGGTGCCCTGGCAATGGCGTTCATCCCGGTACTCTCAGAATACCGGAAAACTAAAAGTAAAACTGAAATGTGGGGACTGTTTTCCCAAGTTACCAACGGCGTATTCCTGGTTACTATCCTTATTTCCCTATTTGTCGGTCTAAACGCAGCTCAGCTTGTCTCCTGGGAAATCGGCATTGCTCCCGGTTTCACTTCCTCCCAGCAGAATTTAGTCACTGAATTAATGCGCCTAAACCTGATAGCAACTATTCTGTTTTCCTTAGGCGGATTAGCAATCGCCGGACTTCAATCGCAGCAGCATTTCCTGATTCCAGCCCTAGCCCCCGCCATGTATGACATCGGATCATTATTCGGCATCCTGATCCTTGCCCCGGAACAGGGCTATCAATTAGGACCAATCACTCTGCCGGCCTACAATATGGGGGTCTATGGATTGGTATACGGCGTCATCATTGGTGCCGCCTTGTTTTTGTTGATTCAGGTCCCTGCCTTGATTAAATTCGGATTCCGGTGGTCGCCAAAACTTAACCTGAAGGATCCCGGGGTGCTGAAAGTACTCCGATTAATGGGCCCCCGGGTATTGACAGTGTTTTTTATCCAATTTGTTTTCCTCATCCAGGACAACCTGGCTTCCCGATTACCTACTGGTTCTGTTACTGCCCTGGTGTATGGCTGGTTATTTATGCAGCTTCCGGAATCACTGATAGGAACCGCCCTGGGAACCGCCCTGCTTCCTACCTTATCCGAACAAATAATCAATGACGAAACCAACAAATTTCGTACCACTCTCGAAAAAACCATCCGGGTGATCATTGGCCTTACCCTGCCAATTGCAGTTATTCTGGCAATTAATATTGGTCCGTTAATCCAAGTCCTTGGATTCGATAGTGCAGGAACCAACCTGGTTATATGGACTGTTAGAGCCTATTTAGCAGGATTAGTAGGTCACTCCTTGCTGGAAGTAGCTGCAAGGTCTTTTTACGCCCAGCATAACGCGAAAACCCCTCTCCTTGCCTCAGGGCTCACCATGGCAGCCTTCGCCTTGTTAGCTATCCCTCTCTCCAGAAGGCTTGGTGCTCCTGGAATCGGATTGGCAAATTCTCTCGCATTTTCAGCAGAAGCGCTTCTGCTGTTTATCCTGCTTTATCGAACAATGCCGTTTTTCCCCCGGTTAAAAGGGACACTGTTTCGCGCTCTAGCTGCCTGTATTTCAGGGGCAGGACTGAGTTTATTGCTGCAAAACCTGGTGGGTACTCAAACCTCTACCCTGGTTAATCTGGGAGTCACCAGTGGAATTCTCCTTCTCTCCGGCGTTATTGTTCTACCCTGGGTGCTGCCTGAAATAAAAGATTTGCTTAATATCTAAAGGAACCTTATGGATCAACAACTCTATCGAAAGTATCTAAAAGAGTATACATTGGAAGCTTTGGATAAAGCAGAGGATGATGTCTCCCGTGCCGCCGATTATCTAGATAAAAAACCCACACCAAAATTTTTCATGAAAGACAGCAAGGAAAAAAAAGCCGCCCTGAGCCGGGCGAAAAAGGTTTTTACTTCATCCCGGGAGCGTTCTCTCTTCGTCGTCTTAAAAAGCCTGGGGTTCGATGACCTGGCAAAAGATGCTCTCTGAGTGCGGTTCTTTGCAAACAAAAAAAACAGTCACTCAATATCAAGTGCCTGTTTTTCTCTTCAGACAATAATTGTATTCCCTTTAAGCTTCAGAACCAGCCATCAATAAGCCCAATTCAGCTTTTGTTACCTGATCCGTCTGGAGGACAGATACAATTTTCCCCTGATACATCACTGCAATTCGATCAGCCAATGACATAATCTCATCCAATTCAGCAGAGATAAATAACACAGCTGCCCCATTATCCCGCTCTTCGATGATCCGTTTATGAATGTATTCAATTGATCCCACATCTAAACCGCGGGTGGGTTGATTAGCCAATAAAAGCTGCACAGGTCTGCTTAATTCCCTGGCAACAATTACTTTCTGCTGATTTCCACCGGATAATTTCCCAGCACGGACCATCGGACCC
>JBARSJ010000255.1:0-2348 GCA_049644685.1 Anaerolineales bacterium | reverse complement strand
TATCTCGGAAAATGTCGCCTACGGGACCAATATGTCGATCATGGAAACCATCAACGGTCCCTGGAATGATCCCGAGCATCACCACACCATGTACAACCCTAACGCCAAATATATTGGAGCCGGGGTAGCCTATTCCGGTGATCTTGTTTTTTATACAGTAGATACCGGTTATTATGTTGGAGACCCTGCACCCACGCCAGAATACCCGGTTGTTTCCGGCACCCCTTCTGCCTCAGTTTTCCCTTCAGCAGTTCCGGTTATCGTTTCCACCCCTCTAAGTGACGGAACAGTTAAACACATCGTCCAGGGCGGACAGACATTGTGGACCATCGCCGCAGTTTATAACATCCCGCTTGAGATTCTAAATGAGATTAATGGGTTTGAACCGGATACGGTTTTGCTACCTGGAGATGAGGTCATCATCCAGCCTTCCTATACCCCCACCAGCACGCCGATAGGAGAGCCCAGCGCTACCTTGCCGCTCAGGTTTTCCCACACTCCCTCCCTAACCGCACCCAAAGGGACCCCAGTTCTATTTAACCTCTCAACTGCAAAAGCCACAGAAGGTCTTGCTATCGAACCGCGTTTTCAGAGCAGCGGTAAAAATCCGACCATAATTATCCTGGCAGTGATTATTTCCGGCGGAACCTTGCTGACTGCATTATTGTTCAGTCTCAGGAAGAAAGACTAATACGGATCCGGTTACTCCTCCCGGAGATTTCCCCCATCCCAAACTAACTTATACACCTCAGTCTGAATTTTAATTAGCTCCTCGATCAATTTTCCCATTTTTCCAGGATCACCCGTGGTCAAGAAGTGACCTTCTCCTTCTCTTTCCCTATCCGATTTGAGGTCAAAGGTTTCCAATAAGCGTCCTGCCTGGCGGGCTACTGCCGGTGCGGGATCAATCACCCTGACTTTCTCTCCTACAATTTCCTTGATGACAGGAATCACAAATGGATAATGGGTACAGCCCATCACCACTTCATCTACTCCCTTTTCCAGCATCGGGGTTAAAGCCTTTTCCAGGATATTCCGGGTTATTGGATCATCGATTTTTCCAACCTCGATTTGATCCACCAGCCCTGGACAGGTATCCTTTAAGATTTCCACACCCCGGGCAAATCTTTCTACCGTCGATGAATACAAATCTCCCTGAAAGGTCGCCGGGGTAGCCAACACACCTACCACACCGCTGCTGGTTCCTTCAGCCGCCGGTTTCACAGCCGGTTCCATCCCCACAAAGGGAATAGCCGGGTATTTCTTCCTCAATTCAGCCAGGGCAACCGCGGAGGCGGTGTTGCAGGCTATGATGATCAATTTTGCCCCCTTGCCCAGCAGAAAACGGACGATCCCCTCTGAATACCCCAACACCTCTTCCCGGGAACGGGGTCCGTAGGGAACATGGACCTGATCAGCAATATAGATACAATCCTCAAGGGGATACTGCTGGTGAACTTCCTGCAAGACGGATAACCCACCTACACCGGAATCAAATATCCCTAGCGGTCTGTGGTGTTTATTGATCCTCATAACATCATTATACTCAGGTTTAATCCCCTATCCGGAAAGTTCCCTTTAAACCAAAAAGGGTACAGTGATTTTCACTGCACCCTGGTGGTTTTCAATATAAGATAAATCAGGAAGTAAATTTTTGCCGCAGCTTGGCCTTTTTACCACTGCGATCCCGCAGGAAATACAGCCTGGCCCTTCTGGTAAATCCACTGCTCTGAATGGTCACTTTCTCAACAATGGGAGATCGGGTAAGGAAGGTTCTTTCCACACCGATACCGTTGCTGGCAATTCGCCTTACAGTAAAACTTTCGCTGTTTCCACTGCCGTGGGTCCGGATTATGGTACCTTTAAACTGCTGGACCCGTTCATTTTCGCCTTCTTTAATCCGAACAAACACTGTCACAGTATCCCCGCTGCGAATATCAGGGACATTGGGATTTTTTGGTGTTTCCAACGTCTTCATCAGGTCATTCATCTTTAGTATCCTTCTTAGTAAAACACTTTTTTCTTCTTAAATCACAAATCTAATTCAAACACGGCTGGTGATTATAACACGGGGGGTTTGATTTGAGAAGGAAGGTTGCTGAATTCTCGTATGCATTTATCTACATAGAGGTCTTTGCTGTTTTTATCCTTTAGAATCGCGATTCCAGAATCCATCCTCAGGGACCCTGGATAGCTTCCAAAAGGGCAGCAAGTGCGTTCATTGGTTCAGCTTGATCCTTCAGTACAGCTACAACCGCGTCCCGTACCTCCGGTCCCAACTCATCCAGCAAATGGATATCCGGAATCAGGACAGCCGAAGGCAGCAGCTTCTGCAGCGTGGAGTAAAA
>JBARSJ010000254.1:0-5351 GCA_049644685.1 Anaerolineales bacterium | reverse complement strand
TGGGAACAGTTTCAAAGATGAAATTGTGGAACAGGAAAAATGAATTCAGAGTAGTTCTGCTGGCTTAGAAATTAGAAAAGGAACCAACCATGCACCCCATTGAAGTTTCCCAAATTGCCAAATCATTCGGCGACACCCATGCTGTAGTCGATGTATCATTTGATGTTGACAGAGGCGAAATATTTGGTTTGCTCGGTCCCAATGGGGCGGGAAAAACCACTGCGATACGGATACTGTTGGACATATTCCAGCCTGACCGCGGAAAGGTATCGATTTTGGGCGGACCCATGTCCGAAGATAAGAAAGACCGCATTGGTTATATGCCGGAGGACCGTGGCTTATATCAAGATATCCAACTCGAGCGCTGTCTGCTTTATTTAGCTTCTCTCAAAGGCATTCCGGAAAAGAAGGCTCAAAAAAATCTCGTCGAATATCTTGAACGATTTGATCTGGCTGAACATAAAAGCAAGAAGGTCAAAGAACTCAGCAAAGGGATGCAGCAAAAAGCCCAGATCATCAACACTCTCCTTCATCAACCGGAACTGATTATCATTGATGAACCGTTCACTGCTTTAGACCCGCTTAACTTGCAGCTTGTGAAGGATGTGATGCAGGAGCTGCGCGATCAGGGGGTGACCATTATCATGTCTACCCACCAGATGCAGCAGGTGGAAGAGCTCTGTGACCGTATTCTCTTGATCAACGATGGGATGAATCTGCTGTATGGGAATCTGGACGAGATCCGCCAGCGGTTTTCCGGGCATGCCGTACTGGTTCGCACAGGAAATAAATTGCCTGAACTGCCAGGTGTGAAAGATATCTCCTCGCACAACGGTGATCTCAAGTTGACATTGATGGAAGAGACAACGCCTCAAGATGTGTTGATAACCCTGACATCCAGGGACATCATCCTGGATAAATTTGAGATAGCTGTCCCGACCCTGAGCGAGATCTTCATCCGCGTTGTTGAGGAGGGCGACTCAAAATGAACAGAGTCTTGCGTGTCGCTCTTTATGAATACAGGCGCAATGTCTTCAAGAAAAGTTTCCTTTTCTCCCTCTTGAGCATCCCCTGGATGGTTGCCTTCAGTGTGGGCCTGGGTTTAGTGCTAACATCCTTGGAAAATAACGATTTGCCAGTTGGTTATATTGATCAGGCTGATGTGTTTGAAAACGCTATTCAGGCACCCGTTTCTGACCAGGCAGAGCCAGTTGATTTCATCCCGTTCCAATCTGAAGATGTAGCCCGGGCATCTCTGGAAGCCCAAGAAATTCAGGCGTATTATATTATTCCAGCTGACTTCCGTGAGACCCGACAAATTGAAATTGTTTATGCCAAAAAGCCCGGCGAAAATGCCAACATACAATGGTATGACTTTCTCCAAATCAACCTGCTCTCTGATCAACCAACCGAGATTGCTTACCGGACTGCTGCTGGAACGGATGTGACCGTGCGCTCCCTGGATGGTAAACGCACCATGGCTGACAGCGGGCCTACCTTTGGCAACTTTATGCCGTTATTTATGAGTATGGCTATTCTGGCTTTGATTTTAATGAGCTCCGGGTTCCTGATGGGGGCTGTAGTCGAGGAAAAAGAGAATCGCACTATGGAAGTTGTTGTCACTTCGATCTCTCCTATGCAGCTTATCGGCGGGAAATTATTGGGTATTATCGCCATAGGACTGACTTTGCTGGTGACATGGTCCCTGATCGTTGTTTTGGGCATCTTCGCTGCCCGCTTGATGGGAATCGGGTGGTTCCAGGATTTGGGAATGGACTGGAGCGTTGTCCTGGCAACAGCAGCCATTGCCGCCCCGTCTTATGTGCTGGTTGCAGCCTTGATGATAGCAATCGGCACGATGGTCACTACAGCGCAGGAAGGACAATCTTTTAGCTCAATATTCATCATTTTCCACATGATCCCCCTGTATGTTGGGGTTGCTTTTTTGAACAAACCAGACAGTTCCCTGGCAGTCACCTTGAGCCTTCTGCCTTTTACATCGTTGATGACCATCGCCATGCGGAATCTCTTTTATTCTGTTCCCACCTGGCAGATAGCTTTGAGCGTTTGTGTGCAAACAGTAAGCGCGTTGGGCGCAATCTGGTTAGCGAGCCGGGCTTTTCGCTTGGGGATGCTGCGCTATGGTCAGCGGCTGGGTTGGCGCAGATTATTTCAAACACGCCAGGGTGGTGAGTGAGGGAGGAACCAATGAAAAAAACATTGCTAATCATCCGCCAGGAACTTATAAATACATTCAGCCGCCCATCTTATCTCGTAGTAGCGATTGGCATTCCCTTGCTGGCCGTTTTGATCCTGGGAGGGGTTAAGATTCTCCAGAGCCGCTCTGGAGAGAAGGACACAACCTCGATCAACCCCTCAGAAGAATGGCAGATGGAGATCGAAGGCTACATCGACCAGAGCGGTTTGATCCAGGAAATCCCCTCAGATCTCCCGGAGGGACATTTGAAATCCTATCAGAACGAGGACCAGGCAAAGAAAGCTCTGGCTTCAGGAGAGATCTCGGCTTACTACATCATTCCAGTTGATTATTTGGATGAGGGTAAAATTTTTTACGTCTTTCCGGAAAGTAAACCCTTGATTGATGATGGGCAAAAATGGGTCATGCAGTGGACATTGATGGTCAACTTGCTGGGAGGTGATCTGGAAGCAGCAGACCAGACCTGGAACATCGTCCGGAAATTGGAAGAGAGGGATATCTCTGTCTCCGCAGCCCAGGGAAACCAGGATGGCAGCGAAGCATGCTCCCGCCCTGGATCGGCTTGTGAATCGAACGATCTGATCCGCTATATCCCCTCTATCATGGCAGCCCTCTTTTTTGTGTCCTTCATGAACAGCAGCACAATGCTCTTCACCAGCATTGGCATAGAAAAAGAAAACCGGACCCTGGAAGTCCTTTTACTATCGATCAGTCCTCGCCAGATGTTAACTGGCAAGACTATCGGTTTGGCTAGCGCTGGGTTATTTCAAACTATGGTCTGGTTGGGCGCAGTTTATACCATATTCAATCTGGGCGGTTCCACGCTCAACCTCCCCGAGGATTTCACCTTTCCAATATATATCCTTGTCTGGAGCTTGATCTTTTTCCTGGGAGGATATGGCGTCTATGCCAGCCTCATGGCCGGTGTTGGCGCCCTGGTACCAAAAATGAAAGACGCGGGCGCGGCAAATATAATTGCCATCAGTCCCCTTCTCATCGGTTACATTGTTGGGATCATCGCACCCATAGCTGAAGTTGCTGATGCAGTTATCCCACTCATTCTTAGTTTCTTTCCTCTTACCTCACCAATTGTGATGGTCATGCGTTTGACGAATAGCATCGTACCTCTGTGGCAATTACTCCTTTCTGCAGCATTACTTTTGGCCACAAATGTACTTATCAACCGGGCAACAGCATCCATGTTCCAGGCCCAGAATTTGCTTTCGGGGCAGCCATTTTCGGCCAAACGTTACTTTAAATTATTACTAGAACGCAGCTGAGTTTCCTGGAGTAAGCTGATCTGGAGCTGAGATTTGCGATAGGGATCCACAACCCTGATGACCCAATGATCTGCCACCTACAAAGCAAAACCGCTCTTCATCCTGAAGAGCGGTTATATTTTAAGATAAGCTAGGCAATCAGTTAGTGACCGTGACAGCTTTGCCGATCAGCCGGTCATCTTCCAGTGTTTTTAAGATCAAATCTGCCACGTCCGCCCGGGCTATCGTGGAATTTTTCGCCTTGATGTTTTCACCAAAATCATAAACACCCGTTCGCGGAGAATCCTGCAAACCGCTCGGCCGAATGATGGTCCAATCTACCCCGCTTTCCTTGACCGCGGTCTCCTGGGTTTCGTGGTCATCCCGAGCGCTTTTTAACAGCGTGGCAAAGAAGAGTTTATTCATCCAGGACAATGTGTCCCAGCTCTCGCCAACGCCCATTGCCGTAACTACCACCAGCCGGGTCACCTGATGTTTCTGCATGCTGCTGATCATATTGGCTGTGCCGGCGGTGCGCACTGTCGTTTTTTTAATGTCATTGCCGACACCCAGGGCACAGATGACAGCGTCCTGTCCCTTGACTGCCTGGTCGACAGCGGCAGGGTCAAACACATCTCCTGTCACAACTGCCAGGTGGTAGTCCTTAATTGGTATCCGGGCTGGATCCCGTACAAAAGCAGTGACAGAATGTCCATCTTCCAGGGCTTGTTTTACTAGCTCAACGCCGGTTCTGCCGCTGGCGCCAAAAATCGCGATTTTCATTTATTGGATGCTCCTGATAAACTTCTGAGTATTTGTGCAATCATAGCACAAGAAAATCCCGGACATGTTATAAATCTATAAGATAATCATCTGGTCAAAAGAGGAGAATTATTCCAGGATTATGCCATGGCAGAGAGTAAATCAAACCCCAAACGCAAGCTGATTTGGGCTGTTGTACTTGGCTTGATCATATTTGTGATCATCCTATTATCTTTCCAATTCAGGACCAACGGGCAGATCACTTCGGGTGGGCGGACTCGCAAATACCTCGTTTATGTCCCGGAATCCTATGATCCGGCCATCCCAGCTCCTTTGGTGATCAGCATCCATGGATTTGTGCAGTGGCCGGCTCATCAGCAATTTATGAGCGGCTGGAATAAGCTGGCCGATGAACATGGTTTCCTTGTTGTATACCCCCAGGGCACCGGCTTTCCGCTGCGATGGAATACCCGCCCCACAGAGGATGACCCTGAATCGATGGGAGAGGATCTTGAGTTTTTTTCAGACCTTATCGAGCATTTCAGCCGATCTTACAACATCGATCACAGGCGAATTTATGCCAATGGGATGTCCAATGGGGGAGGGATGTCTCATTTGCTGGCATGTGAATTATCTGAGCACATCGCGGCCTTTGGGGGTGTTGCCGGAGCATATGCATACCCTTGGGAGAACTGCAATCCTCCCCGTCCCGTCCCGGTGATTGCTTTTCACGGTATGGATGACCCCATTGTTCCCTACTTGGGAGAAACGACCTCCCGAAATGATCAAGATGATTTTTTACCAGTTGAGGATTGGGCGGGAAAATGGGCTGAACATAATGCCTGCACTAATATCCCTCAGATCACTAAGGTAACGAGTGGGATCAGTCAAATATCCTACCTTTGCGATGAGGGAGATGGTGAGGTGATTCTGTACAGGATTGAGGGTGGCGGCCATACCTGGCCGGGAGGTGAAAAACTGCCGGTTTGGATTGCTGGATATACTAATCAGGAGATCAACGCCTCGGCGTTAATGTGGGAGTTTTTCAGCAAACATTCCTTAAACCCGGAGTAATTGGTCATTCAGGACTTACTGATCTCTCAGGTCCCATA
>JBARSJ010000253.1:0-1560 GCA_049644685.1 Anaerolineales bacterium | reverse complement strand
CTTCTCCCCGTGTGTCACTGGTGTGTCAGAAAATGAGTAAACCTGCCTAACTATGGATATGGTTGACTAAATGGAAGACAAAACCTTAATACTAAATATTCAGGGGAAAACCAGGGATTCCAGGGTGTGCCGGAGGAGGGAGTCGAACCCACACTCACCGTAAGGTGAACTGGATTTTGAGAACAGTGCGTCCCCGTTACACACTCCTCCACAAAATCCGTGTGGACACGGTGTGGACAAAACGTGTTAAAAGGGCTCAGTTAAATTAATTCAGGCTAACAATAAATCCAGGATTACCAGGGGAAAGGCTGGCACGCCCAACTAGATATGTATAGAACTCCCAGGGGAGTTCGATCTGTGGCATATCACAGATTCTTTTTCAGAAATAACATCTAAGTGCTTGAAAATATAAGCAGTCCTATCACGCACACATTTTATGAGTATGTCAGAGACCTTTTCAGAGCCCAGATATATGATATCTTATTCCCGCACCTAGACTGAGTGGAATCGGAGTTCCGTCGCCCAATATTAAGTCAAGCCTAATAAAAACGGGCATGCTTAGTTTTTCTGACAGACGAAATTCATATCCCGCAGTACCCATGAACCCTAAGGAAGTGCCATCATGAAAAAAATGAACTCCAGCCCCTGCCTGTAAAAAGATGGCGTTTGGTCTGGTGTGTTGCAGCAGGCCATAGATATTTATTGTATTGATATACCGCTCTCTGTATATCCACTGCGTTCCATATGGTATTTTGAGGTAATACCAGTATAAATCATTGTATCCGACCTCCACTCCCGGTTCAATTGATCCGATCCTATAAAGTGCCTGAAGTTTAATCTGATAGTGAGAAGTACCCCAATCCTTTAGGATTGGCTCATCATAATCTGTTACTTTGACTAGGTCGACCATCGTAGAACCTGCACTGCCTTGGAGCCCAATTTTCAGCGCATTTTCTTTTTTTGCAGGTTTCTTTGAGTCTATGGTAGGTTGTCTCGCAGGCTTCTGCGGCTCTTCAATCTTTTTAGGTTTTTCTATTTCTTGTTCTTCTTTATTTTCGATTTCTTCAACGGGCTCCTCAATAACTCTTTCGACAACGCTATTATGCATGTAGCCACTAATCACAAAACCAGATTCATCTGGAGGTAGATACACCCTGAACCATTCTCCGATCGTTTTATCGAACTCTAAGATCGATCCCAAGGGCATCTTGCCTATAACCTGGCTCCCCAGATCTGGTTTCAATCTGACGTTTGCTATATTGACAATAACTTTTACTTTGGTCTTCTCCTCTCTTCCCAGTAGTGGGGAGATCATAAGAATCATCAAACAAATTACCAAAAGTATCCGCATATTTGTTTTTTTCATCATCTCTCCATCAAGTTGCTGTTTTTCTAATTACTAATATCCTAAAAAAGCCAATTATTCAATCTGTCTATATTTTCAGGAGTTCCCCCAAAAATTATGGATCAAATAGTTGGAGCTGATATTCATGGGTTTGTAGGAGTGGATTTATCCACCCCTACAGGTCCTTGTTGAATTTGGTGACTCAACATAGGATA
>JBARSJ010000252.1:0-4155 GCA_049644685.1 Anaerolineales bacterium | reverse complement strand
GCTTCATCCACAGATAACCAGCGGATTTCATCAACTTCGCCGTTCATCTTTTCGGCAGCAAAGCCTTTAATTTTCATATGCCAGAAGAGGACTACTTTAGGTTTTCCATTCAGAACATAGGAGATGCTCCCGGCGTACTTCTGAATTTTGCCGATGCACCCGGTTTCTTCCAGGACTTCCCGGAGAGCAGCATTTTTCCAGCTTTCACCCGATAGCAGTTTTCCCTTAGGAAGGGACCAATCGTTGTGTTTGTGACGATGAACAACTGCGAGTTTTTTCTGCTGATCTTCTTCTTTCCAGATTATTCCCCCAGCAGCTTGAATAACTGATGTTTTTCCCTTCGCCAAGTGATTTCTCCAATGTCAATGATAAATAAACAAGCGCTTATATTTTAACACAGGAATCCGGACCTTTGCTTGGACAGCAAGACAATAATTTGAAAATAATATATTAGTTAGGTGGATGAAAATTGAGAGCTTACATCCAAGGCTGATAAATTACTTGATCTCTCTCGATGATCTCCCGGGCTTCTTTTGGAGAATAGTAGCGGCGTAGGGGAGTGATGGCGATCTGGTGGTCATTCCTGGAACACCACTCCAGGATACGAAGCAGTTCTCCCACTCCTTGCTGCATCGCCAGACCTCCCTTGATACCAAATCGGTAGGTGAGCAGATAGGGGTTTTCTTTCTCCAAATAATGGAGAATTGATTCGAGAGCTTGAATCAGTTCTGAAAGAGGTGGGTTTTCCTTCAGATTCTGGATCGAATGTACTGGAAGCTCCAGATTTGATTCAAATATGTCTAGAATTGCTGGCCGGTGCAGAAATTTTGCCAGCTGGGAAGCTTGCTGAAAACGGGCTATTCTTTTTCGTGGATAGGGGAGGGAATAGGAAGGATTGTCCAATCAAGGATCCTGCTTTTAAGGAATATTATTTCATCCCAACCTGAATAAGAACTGGATGGGTTCTGTTGTCTTGGAACACTACAATTTTACATCAATTGAAGAGCGGAGATCACTAAACTCTGATCAAGATTGAGAGGAAGACAACAAACGTCCTGCTTCCTGGTCTATTAACCAGGTAAGATTGCCATTGGAGGGCTTGATCAGTTGGGAAGGATACTGTTCAGGCAGATAGGTTCCTTCCAGCACATTTAAGAGAGTTTCAGCTTTGGATTGACCGGTTACCAGGAAGATTACCTGTTCAGCGGCATTAATCAATCCTGGAGTGAAAGTAATTCGCCAGGTGGAATGCTGAGGTACATAATTGGCTGCGACCCATTCGTTTTGCTGGGGATTTGTGACGGCTTTTGTACCGGGGAATAGAGAAGCGGTGTGACCATCTGTACCCATGCCCAGTAAAACCAGATTAAACCGGGCAGGTGTTTCAGTAAATTCGGTCAGGATTTCCTGCTGGTAAGTTTGAGCGGCAGTTATCGGATCCAGTTCTCCTGGGATCCGGTGTATGTTTTCCTGGGGAATGAGGCGTGGTTTGAGGAGAGAATGAGAGGCTTGCCGGAAGTTGCTGTTTGGATGGTCGGGAGGTACTGGTCGTTCATCACTCCAGTAGAAATGGATTCGATTCCAAGCCAGATTATTTGCTGAAGAATCCTGGGCGAGAAATTCATATAATGGGGTTGGTGTACTGCCTCCAGATAGGGCAGTAGAAAATACCCCATTCTGGTTAATTGCATCCTCAGCAGATGAGATAAACAGACTAGCCGCTTTATAAATCACATCCTCTGCTGTTGGATAAATTTGAATTTTTTTCATATGGTGGAGATTTTTGGAGCTGCTGGGATTACAGGTAAGTATAACCGATGGGAACTCAGGGGCAACCCTTTGAAAATTACGCTTAATTAATGCTGTGATATACTTGCTCAAGATGAGTAACCTTATCGCGTTGGAAGTGTTATGAGTAGTAATCAAGGTTCTGATTTAGAGATTAAATCTGAAAGCGAACTGATTAAACTGGCATCTGATGGTGATGCTGAAGCATTCGGCGCTTTATACGAAAAGTATATTGATCAGATTTACAACTATATCTATTTTAGAACCAGCAACGGCAAAGATGCGGAAGATATTTGCTCCAGGGTTTTCTTACGAGCCTTAAATCATATTGAGAGGTATGAAGACCGTGGATATCCGTTTTCAGCCTGGTTGTATCGAATAGCTCATAACTTGGTTGTAAACTGGTACAGGGACAGTGAACGATCCGATGAAATATCCCTGCTCGATCAGTATCCTCCACCTACTATGGATGGGTCAGTGGAAGAGAAGATCGAAAAGATGGATGAAACTGCCGTACTGCTGGGGATCATTCATGGTTTACCCGAAGATCGGAAAGAGTTGTTGGTCCTGAAACACGTGGAAGGATTAACGAATATTGAAATTGGTGAAATAATGGATCGCACAGAAGGAGCTATCAAAGCCCTCTATCACCGAACGTTAGAGTCACTCAGGGATGATTACAAGCTCTGAGAAAAAGGTAAAAATGCTAAGAATTGTGATGGACAGCGCCGGTGATTTACCGGCTGAATGGATCGAAGAATACCAGATAGATATCATCCCGATCAATGTTCACATGGGAAATGAAGTGTTCCTGGAGGATGTTGATATAAGTATCGGTCAATTTTACGACTGGGTCAAGAAGACCGGCAAAATACCGAAAACATCCCAACCATCACCTCATAGGATGATTGAGCTATATCGGAAAATTGCTCAACCCGGGGATGTGATTTTGTCCATTCATCTGACCAGCAAATTGTCTGGTACTTATGAGTCAGCAGTCATAGCAGCGCAGGAATTAGTGAACGAGCCTTATCAGATAATTCCCTTTGATACCCTGGCAGGTACAGGTATTCAGGGATATATGTGCCGGGAAGCCAGGGATATGGACCGTCAAGGCGTTGAGATTAAGCAAATCGTCAAACGCCTGGAGCAGATTAGAGATCAAACAGAGATAATTTTCACCCTGGATACACTGGATTTTGCCCAGAAAAGCGGTCGGGTTCAGATGTTGGAGTCCATCCTCGCGTCTGTTCTGAAAATAAAACCAATCATCACCCTCAAAGAGGGTACCCTTGAGGTCGTCGATAAAGTTCGAACCCGCAAAGCATCACTGGCTTTTATTTTACAGGAAATGGCGGACAGAATGGGAAAAAAGGTGATCAATGCTGCCATTATTCATGCCCATGATCTCAACACCGCCCTGGAAATTTCTGAACGGATAAAGGATGTTTTGAATATAAAAGAGCTATTTATTGAAGAGTTATCAATTGCAATAGCAGCAAATTTAGGTCCCGGAACAATAGGTATTGTTGCCTACCCGGTAGACGAAGGGGTGAGTTAAGTATGGTTAAAAAAAGTAATTTGTCCAAGGATTTACTGAGAATAGAAGGGCGGCTGCAGGAGGTATTTCAACCAGTCAGTCCCCGAATCGCATTTGTAGAAGAACTTCGCCTGCGATTGGACCAGGAAATGGTGAAAAGAACCAAAAGCAAGAAGGTGAGGAATGGCTTAATCGTTGCCGGAGGTATTGTTGGATTAGTCGTGATGGTGATTACATTGATCCGGTCATTGACAACTTGGCCCACCAAATTCCAGTCCATTTCGAAGAATTTGCCGAGACTGCGGAAACGAGAACAGGCCGCGTCTATATAAGCAGTTATTTCAATGCGCCGCTGATCTTTTGCTAGATATTTTTTTTCTGATTCTGGTTTTTTGATATTGAGAATCCTGTGAGAATCACAGGATTCTTTTTCTTAAGGGACCAGGTCCTTCTGAAGGACCTGGTCCCTTAAAGGCTATTATATATAATTGGTTAAAAGCTTGCTTAGAGAAGGATATCAGCGGATTTTGTGTGCTACAATTTTTCTCATGAAAGAGCAGTATTTTTCTCCAGAAACAATTTATGATCTGTCAAGACAATGGCTGAAAGTTCATTCTAGGCCAGAAAAAGCAGAGTCTCAGTTGTTTGATATTGAACGGGCAGCCCTGTTGATTTTGGATATGCAGGGATATTTCCTCAATCCTGATTCACATGCTTATATCCCCAGTGCAAAGGCGATAGTGCCCGGACTCAATCAAATTGCCGCGTTTTTCAGATCCAAGAAACGACCAGTTATTGCTACCAAACATATCAACACAGTTGAGGAT
>JBARSJ010000251.1:0-5042 GCA_049644685.1 Anaerolineales bacterium | reverse complement strand
CAGGAAGACAGGATTCCGAGGGTTCCTGCCAGGGCTGTGGGGATAATAATGTAAGAAAATTGTACGTCCATAATGATCTTGAATTGGTTTGATAATTATCCTTAATCCTACTATATTTTCAGAAATTTCCCCATCAAGAAGCCATTAGGCAGCTCTCCCGGTGAGGGATAGGTGTTTTATTCTGAGGGGAATGCCCCGAGAACTATGCCTTCAATTATTGGAGAATAATAAAATTTTGATATATGTTTGCAACAAACCAGGCTGAACTGATCAGTGAATATTCCTCT
Organism: Anaerolineales bacterium; assembly: GCA_049644685.1. Lineage (GTDB taxonomy): Bacteria > Chloroflexota > Anaerolineae > Anaerolineales > UBA11858 > B10-G9. The sequence continues at coordinate 4,755 of JBARSJ010000251.1, read as the reverse complement.
ACTTCCAGTATTTTTGGATAGCTATAACCGAGCTAAATTTACTGGTTTTGATCTTTAACGGGATTGTTATCCTTTTAAGGGAGATTGGGCATCATGATCTATGCTGCAACTATGGATAATAAAAAAGAAGCGGAGTTTACCGCTTCTTTTTTTAGAAGAGTAGGGCGGGTGGGACTTGAACCCACATGGTTTGAACCGGGGGATTTTAAGTCCCCTGCGTCTGCCAATTCCGCCACCGCCCCAGACTCCACTCTGGCCTTAATTGTACTAAGCCTACAGCGAAGGTCAAGGTGTAATTTTTGCCTATTGATTAAAACAGAACGTTTGCCAGTCGGGGTCGGTATTCTTGAGTAAGGGGATGATCATTTCCCAGGAGTTCAAATACACCCAGGATCAGGTCCCTGGGGAGGTTTCCCCGATACTGTTTGTCTTTCCTGAGAATATCTAACAATCCATCCAGCGCAGCGGGGATATTTCCCAGACTGATTAGTTTCACTGCCCTGAGATAAACTGCATCCAGCAGCTCCTCACCCTGCGATTGTCCCCCAGTCAGCGTGCCCAAGGCTTCAACCAAAGGGCGGAGTTTCTCTGCTCCCTGGAATTCCGGACTGGATGGAAATTGAGCCAGAATATTTTTTGCTTCCGGATATTCCCCCTGCCAGATCAGACTTTTAGCCAGAAGTAGATTTGCCCTGGGCTGAGTTGGATCATTTTCCAGGATTTCACGGCTGATCCCTTCTACTTCCTGGTATTCTTCAGTTTGGAAAAGGCTGGCGGCTTTTTCAATTAACAAGTTTTCCGACCCCGGCACAATTTCCTGGACAAAATCTATCACCTGTATATTGGTTTTGATCCCGACGATTTGACGGGTGATCAAACCGTTTTCAAATATTTTCAGTGTAGGCACCGTATGGACTTGATAGCGCTGAGTTAGCTGTACATTCTGGTCAACATCTACTTTTGCCAACCTGAATCGACCGCTGTACTGTTCTGTAAGAGCCTCGAGCAGGGGGCTGGTTCGCTGGCAGGTTTGACTCCATTGAGCCCAAAAATCAACCAGGACTGGTACTCGTGCTGAATATTCCAGGACCTGGTAATCAAAATTGGCTTCATCAACGGTAACTATATCGGAGTGTTCCATGAAAATCACTCATTCTTCATCTGCGATCAATCCGGGCTGTTCTACCTCTAGCACTTCTCCATGATGATTGATAATAACTTTAAAACCGGTCATTCCCATGTAGGTTCTTATTTCTTCAGGATAGCCAGATTCGAGCAGCTGATCAAATTGTTTATCAAGGTTCTTAAGCTGTTCAATATAAATTGCCCGGGTAAAAATGTCGTCCTGTCCAAGCATCTTCAGAGCTTGCTCGCTGATTATTTCTTCATGGCCTTCAATCAGCTCTCGGAATTTATTTAATACCTGCCAGTCGACCTGTTCCGAAGGGATATGCCTCTTGAATCCAGCATCATCAACAACATAACAAGATTCCGTCCCCACGGTAGTGATTTCAACTATCTGGTCATTATCATCATACACTAAACCGGTAAAAAGCGGTTTTGCTGGCATCTGAAATCCAATTCCTCCTTGATCATATTATACATTTCGTCCTTATTTGTTTTTATTTTATGATAATCAACACTTATCTACAATAAGAATCATGTTAGAGATATTGTTCGCAGGAGGAAGAAAATTGGCTGAATCTGGTTCAAATTTTCTCCTGGACAGGCATGGAACTGGAGGGGCAGAGGAGAAATCAATATCCGGGATTATTCCATGATATCAACATGGGTGCCGGAGACGTTGTAGGTAGATTGCTGGTTATAGGGCACATGGGGAAGGGTCCACCGATAGAGCCATTTGGACGCCTTGGAAGGTAAATTGATGCAGCCATGACTGAGAGCTTTCCCGAAGTCATTATGCCAGTAAGTTCCATGGAAAGCAATACCGCTCTCCGTGATGTATATTATCCAAGGAACGCCGGGAAGATCATAACCATTATAGGCCAAATTGCCAGCAGCCATATGTCTGGAAGGACGCTTATAGTTAGTGATATGGTGTCCTGAAGGGGTGATGTATTTACCGGTACCGAAATCTGCCCCGGTGGCAGCCTTAACCATAAAAACAGGCTTATTATATTCATAGGCGATGACTGTTTGAAGACTGGTCCGGACTTCAATTCTTTTTGATATGCTGGGAACTTCAGGTGATAAGACTGTAAGTTCCTTCGCAGGAATGATCCGGAGATGAGCAGCCGGAACGTAATACTCTAGATCCCATTTATCTTCCAGAATATGGTAATAGGGGATATTGTCAGGCCCCTTGACTACCCCTTTGATCCAATGTGTGGTTTCGTAATAAAAACGGTACGCCACGTGATAACGCTCGCCCGGGGTCCAGAGGGCATCTGTGTAAGGAACCGTTACTTCTGCAAGGGAACCTTCAGGCGGGAAATCATAGTAAACAGGGTTAACATCAGTTCTTACAGGCTGGATTGCTCCAGAATGAGCATATCCTTCAGTCCCCACTTTATACCAAATACGGTTGTGAGATGAATCATCACTTCCTAAAACAACACCTGTGATCGGAAAAACAGCATCCTTCCAATGGATACGGACTTTTTCACTGTCGTAGGTAGGTTTTTTATAGGTTGAGATATGTTCGTAAATCACTCTGCCCTGTTGATCCTGGTACAGACTCAACAAGGGGCTGAGATGGGGACCAAACAGGCCCGCTAATCCAAGCCCGCTCAGGTTTAAGAAATCCCTTCTGGTGAACTTTTTTTGATTCAACATTAGCATGAATTAGTAATGTATGTTTATCAATGTTCCTACACTTGACCAATAAAATAGCCATTCGGCCTCGGAAGTTTTCATATTCACGCACCCATGACTCATAGGCGTGCCAAAGTTATTATGCCAGTAGGTACCGTGAATGCCATATCCGTTATAAAAATACAGCGTGTAAGGAACATTGGGGAGATAATATCCAGGTCCAGCCATAAGAGTGGATACGTATTTAACGTAAACCCGGAATCGACCGGTAATTGTCGGTGTGCCCCAAAGTCCGGTTGAGACCAAAAAGCTTTTGATCTTTTTGTCTCCGTCATAGGCAGACAATCGCTGAGTTGATAAATTGACATCAATCCAGCGCTCATTCGGATAAACCCCGGATGGCAGAATAGATTTTATATAGGTCGAAGATGTATTAGGTCTTTTGGTTGGTTTTGGCGTAGGAGTGATTGTTGGTGTTGGTGTTGCCGTAGGTGTTGGTGTTGAGGTTGGTGTATTGGTTGGAGTCGGGGTAAAGGTTACCTTGCGGAAATTCTCCTGGGCGGATAAGGTGATTTGCGGTGTGGTTTGCAGATTGGGAAAAGCAAAGGAAAAATCCGGTGTCCAGAGCCAGACAAGGATCACAGCCACTGCGATTAATCCTATGGTTGACCAGGGTAATAATGAGGGAACACGGGAGAGAAGTGCTTCCTTAGCGACAGAGATCGGAAGGCGAACTCGTTTCTTTGGTTGTGATTTTCCTGAAGTTCTGAAACGCTTGATCGCCCAATGCATCCCTTTTTTAGCTTGTTTGCTGGAAGGGTTGATTTTAAGCGCTTTCTTCAGGTAAACAATACTTGCTTCTGGAGAGGAGACAGATGCCAGGTAAAGCCACGGCTCTTCAAATTCGGGAGCCAGGTTTACAGCCTTTAAAGCCAATCTGCGCGCCCGTTGAAGTTCACCACGGTTGAGCGCGTCCTTGGCTTCATTTAGAACTTTATATGCAGGTTCAGGCAGCGATGAATTCATAGGTTACTCTGGTGATATCTCTTCCCGATTCAAATAGCACATGATGCCTGCTGTTATTCCTCTTGCGACACGAGATGGGTATTTGGTCAATAATTCTCTATCCTGATTCATATATCCAGTTTCAATGATCACTGCTGGTGTATTTGGATCCACTTCGCCGAACGCATGGTAGCTGGTCATATCTGGTGTAATCCTGTGGTCATAACGGAGACCAGTTGCGGTTCCGTATCTGTTCTTCATGCAAGCCATTAAGCGGGCTGCCTGTTCAGGTCGTTTGTTGTCTACCGCTTCAGCAATTTTAAATCCAGTGCCAAGTTCAGGGATATATTCACAGGTATCTGCATGAATAGAGATCAGGGCTTCCCCTTCATATCCCTTGAGGTGTTCATCAAATTCCTTGAGAAGATCAACCTCTACCCCTTCTGCTTGAAGGTACTGACGGGTTAAGTCAGCAATTGTATAATTGATATCAACCTCCCGGTAACCTCCCAGGCTCTCCGGGCAGATTGCTCCCACATCATTTCCCCAATGTCCTACAACCAGACCCACACGAAGGGTGACGATGGGGGTTTCAGAACCAAAACTCTCCCCATTATTTTGTCCAGGTTGAAAGAGGGGGGATTTAAGCCCGATGCCGGTTGCAGGCAGGGCTGTAAAGAGAGTAGCAGCGATAACAGCAACCAGGGAGACGTTTAAAAACCCTTTGAGGGTCTTTTTCAGCAGTCTCGACTGCGGCTGCTTTTCGTTGGGATCGTATTGTTTTTTCATTCCGTTATAATATTATTATATATACCCCGGAATTTGACCATATTTTACCTTATTTTTCGTATAGAGACAAAAATTCCTGATTTCCAGGGGTATACATTGAATAATTATTAACAATTTACAGGGGATGATTTCAATTAAACCAGGAAAAATCGATTTATCAGATATCATTTCTGATAGATATATATC
>JBARSJ010000250.1:0-14263 GCA_049644685.1 Anaerolineales bacterium | reverse complement strand
GTTGGTATGATCCGTGAGCTGATCAAACCAGAATGGATCCAGGCAATTGCCGGGCAAAATTCAATTGTTGGAAATTTTGTTGGTGTGATATTTGGCGTCTTTATGTACTTTCCCACCTTAGTAGAGGTTCCCATTGCTCAAATGTTCCTTCAACTGGGGATGCACCGTGGTCCGCTGCTGGCTTACCTGATCTCTGACCCGGAACTTAGCCTGCAGAGCATCTTGATCACCGCTTCAATTATCGGACGTGTTAAGGCATGGGTTTACGTTGCCTGGGTATCTTTGTTCAGTACGGTTGCCGGGTTGCTGTATGGCGCCTGGGTAGATGGCACCAGTTTTGGATTGGTCACTCTCTATCTGGTCTTGTTTTTAGGTTTACTTGCGGGATTATTCTGGATTATTGAACGACAGAAAGAGCAGCAAGCGACTGCAAAGAGTTAATTTGCGGACAGATGATTTAGATGGGGACCAACCATAGGGAAAGATTATTTGCGGTAAGCGTTGATGTAATAATTTTGAGTTATTAACGATTTCAAATAAAATGTGCCACGCATTGACAAGGAGCTGGTTATGAGTGAACAGAAAGAAAAAGGATTGTCATTTTTAGACCGCTACCTGACATTATGGATTTTCCTGGCTATGGCAGTCGGCGTCGGGATTGGATTCCTGTTTCCAAATGGAGTTCACAAATTTAACACAGCTGTCTCTGTAGGAACAACCAATATCCCGATCGCGGTCGGTTTGATCTTGATGATGTACCCACCTCTAGCCAAAGTGCACTACGATGAGCTGGGTGATGTATTCAGTAATTGGAAAGTGTTAGGACTCTCTCTGGTGCAAAACTGGGTGATCGGCCCGGTTCTTATGTTCCTTTTGGCAATTATCTTCCTGCGCGGTTACCCTGCATATATGACCGGGCTGATATTGATTGGGTTGGCTCGCTGCATCGCTATGGTCATTGTCTGGAATGAACTGGCAAAGGGTGATAATGAGTATGCCGCCGGGTTGGTGGCTTTCAACAGCATCTTCCAGGTACTATTCTACAGCGTATATGCTTATCTTTTCATCACTGTATTGCCTACCTGGTTTGGTCTAACCAGTAACATTGTAGACATCACCATCGGCGAGATTGCCAAGAGTGTATTCATTTATCTAGGCATCCCCTTCCTGTCCGGGTTCTTTACCCGACTCCTCCTGGTACGCGCCAAAGGTAAAGATTGGTATTATCAATCCTTTATACCCAAGATTAGCCCCATCACCCTGATCGCTTTACTGTTCACCATAATGGTGATGTTCTCGCTCAAGGGTGAACTGATCCTGACTATCCCCTTGGATGTTGTGCGGATTGCCATTCCACTGCTAATCTACTTTGTGATCATGTTTCTGGTTTCTTTTCTTATGGGTCGAGCAGCCGGAGCAGATTATTCCAAGACCACAACCCTGGCCTTTACAGCAGCCAGTAACAATTTTGAATTGGCAATCGCTGTGGCGGTAGCGGTTTTTGGGATCAATTCTGGCGAAGCTTTTGCAGCTGTGATTGGCCCGCTGATCGAAGTACCGGTGATGATCGGTCTGGTGAATGTGGCTTTTCGGTTCCAACGGACATTATTTAACGGTAAAGAGAGTTAATATTACTGCTGCTTTCACTGAGGACTGCAAGCGAGATTTTGATTATGAAGAACAGGAATGAAAAACGTTACCCAGTTCAACACGATACGGTTTCCTTAGAGGAAACCGTATCGTACTTTTTAATCAGATGTTTCTTCATTCTCTAAAAGTTTCTGAAGCTCTGCCATCCGGGGATCAATGCTTTCTTGCCGGTGTCCGCAGTCTTCCTGGTTCCGGTTCATCCCGCAAACCGGGCAAAGACCTTTACAATCCTCAGCACAAAGCTGGCGGATGGGGATATCCAGGGTCGCATAATCTCTGATTATCGACGTCAGATCAATTGATCCATCAGCAGGAAGCGGTTGTTCCCCCAGCTCATCACCCGGATTTCCTGCGGGATGGGCTGAGAACATTTCTGTAAAATTAATTTTTAATGGCTGCCAGTAGTCTTTTAAGCAGCGGCTGCAGGCCAACTGGGTGAGAGCTGCTAACTTACCATCAGCAACTACACCATCTTCGGTAACCGAGACAGAAATCTTTCCCAGGATATCAACCAGGGTCAAATCGGGAGAAAAATGAAGTTGAGGAAAATTAAATTCAAACTCTTTGTAGGTGCCCGGGGACCCCTTTACCAGGTAACTGACATCCATCCGCAGGGGATCATTCTTTTTCAGAGTCATTTCTATTATCCGGTTATGGGATCTGCTATGTTTTAATGACAGCAACCCCGGTATTTTCTCAAGTTTTGATCATCATAAATTATAACTTAACCTGATTTTATTTGAATTCAACATTGGTAGGGTAAACCCCCAAACTTTGGATCAAAACCAAAGCCTTGGTTATAATCACAGCGAAGGTAATATATTTCCCAACAGGATAATCATGCCTCAAGACAAAGTGATCATTCCAGCAGTCAGCCTGGGGAAGTTTGCGAAGGGGATGCTTCATCAACAGGAAAATGCTGTCCCTGCTGGTATCTCCAGCCGTGGATTGTACCTTCGACCGCCTGAGGACACGATCCTGTTCCTATCCTTTGAAAAATTCCGCGGACCGCTAACAGTGAACATAAACCCAAAACATGGCGCGATCCCAGAAATAAAATCGGACAGCCTGGTTTTTCTGAGTCCAGCCAAAATCACCTTCCCCGAAGAAGGCATCCAGATCAACCTGGAAAATGCGGAGGTTTGGAACGCTTCCGTGCCATCTGGGAAATTACCTGCGGAAACCAGCCGCTCGCGTTTAGAGTCTACGATTGAACAAACACTGCGATTAACGGAAAGGAATAATTCCCAGGATCTATTTAATTCAGTGCTCCCGGGAAACACCATCCATATCCCGGATATCCCTAGTTTTGATCATCATCTCACCCAATTCCTCGCCGCACTAGAACAAAATAAGTCAACCATGGGGGGAGAGGAATTATCCAGTTTACTGGGTCTGGGTTCAGGACTCACGCCTCTGGGGGATGATTTAATACTCGGGGTGATATTGACCTTGAATCGTTGGGGACAAGTCCTGATTCCAGGGCAGGGGCTGGAGGAGTTGAATGATAATTTACTAATAAATGCAAAAGAAAAAACAACCGCCCTCAGCGCCAGCCTGCTTTCTTGCGCGATTGAAGGGGCAGCGGATGAGCGTCTGCTGGCTGTACTGGATTCCTTTTTTTCGGGAGATGAATCATCTCCGCGGGATTTGGATAACCTGCTGAAATGGGGCAGCTCATCCGGGATTGGGGTCCTGGCGGGGATGGTGTCGGTGTTGGCGCGATTGATTTAATAACCCTAGGAAACGGTTTCCTTTTAAGGAAGCCGTTTCCAGTAATTTACTTAAGTCCTTAGAGGAACCCGGTCCCTTTATCAACAAATATTACCCGCTAAGTTTATCCAAACTATTCACATGATCGGGATTTATCGCGTCGCCGAACTTTGTTTTATTCATACCTTCTTTTTTCTTCATCAGCTTCTGATATTGATCATCTTCCACGAAAGCAACACAGCGCCCGATACTGGCTTCCCCATCCACAAAGCGCCAGGGGAAAAAGCCGATCGTTGCCCTCTGGTTGAGCAGCAGGTCAATATCTCCGCCGATGCATTCAGCATGTATGATGCCGTGAGGGAACATTTCAATATGCATCAGCTGGTATTTGCTGTCATCGTAAAACTCTGCCAATGGTTTTCCGTATTTTTTCTGGAAAACTTTATCAGCTTCTTTGGCTTGACGGGGCATCCAATCCCTGATGATGGTGTTCATGGGGTGATCCGCGCTGCCGCAGTCCACACCCAGCCAGCGTAATTTTTTCTTTTTTGCCCATTCTGCAAATTCGCGATCTGGTCCGGGGTGTTTTACCATATAGCGGATTTCGTCTGCAGTAGGTTGATCCCAGCCAAAGTGATGGTAGCCGGTATGGATGATCAAGATATCCCCTTCTTTGACTTCCACCCGCTCCTCAACCATTTTGCTGGTGTAGACCTCGTAATCCCCAACCGCATCGCTCAAGTCAACAACCACACCTTCATTGACCAGGAAATCCAGCTCCAGTTCTGCGATATCTTTGCCCGGGGTGTAAAAATGGATTTCCCCGTCCAGGTGCGTTCCCACATGGTTAGAATGAGTCACTACCTGCCCATTGGCGCCGTTGGGTGCCAGGCGCTTAAAATATTTCACTTCCAATGGAATATAGGTTGGCCAGGGAGGTGTCCCCACTCCAAAGGGAATAGTCAGATCAATAAGTTTCATGGTTTACTCCTTCATCATAATTAGGGACGAAGTCCTTTTAAAGGACTTCGTCCCTCTTGAATTATAAAGTTCCCGAGAGCAGCATTAACACTACTCCTCCCGCGACAACACTTCCCAACTGACCGGCAGTATTTGCTCCCATGGCATGCATTAACAGGAAATTATCCAGGTCATACTCTTGCCCAACTCTTTGCACAATTCGGGCAGACATGGGGAAGGCACTTATCCCAGCGGCGCCAATCAGCGGGTTAAACTTTTTTCCGGAAAGTATATACATTAACTTGCCAACAAAAACTCCTCCCATGGTATCCAGCACAAATGCCAGCAATCCCATCCCCAGAATTAAAAGCGTTTCACTCTGGATAAAACTATCCCCTGACATGGTGCTGCCGACTGTCAACCCCAGGAAAATGGTGGTGACATTGGCGATCTCGTTTTGGGCAGACTTGCTCAATCGTTCCACCACGCCGGATTCACGCATCAGATTGCCAAACATCAAGGTGGCAATCAAAGGAGACGCCTTGGGGGATAATAGGGAAATAATGATAGTGACCAGAATCGGAAAGAGTATCTTTACTGTTTTGGAAACCGGTTTCTCGGTATACGGCATGCGGACTTTGCGTTCTTTCTCGGTGGTTAATAACCGCATCACCGGCGGTTGGATGATGGGTACCAGGGACATGTAAGTGTAAGCTGTTACCGCAATGGGCCCTAAAAGGTGGGGTGCCAGGCGGCTGGAAACATATATTGCTGTTGGGCCATCAATAGCGCCGATAATCCCAATCGAGGCCGCCTCGCTCAGGTCAAATCCAATACTGAGCGCCAGCAGCAGGGTGCAGAAAATACCAATTTGACCAGCTGCGCCTAATATTGCCATTTTGGGATTTTCCAGCAGCGGACCAAAATCTGTCATCGCCCCAATGCCGATAAAAATAAGCAGGGGGAAGAGCTCAGTTTTGATCCCGGCCTGATACAGGACTCCTAAAAAGCCTCCCTCTGCAGCATTCGTAATCCCCGTCAGCGGCAGGTTGGCCAGGATAGCGCCGAACCCGATCGGCAGCAGCAGCATTGGTTCAAAATCCTTTTTTATTGCCAGGTAGATTAACAATCCGCCCGCCAGGATCATGACCAGGTTCTTCAGCGAAAATATTTGAAAGGCCTCCAGTAAAAATCTAATATCAGAAATATCCATAGTGGTCAGCTGAACTTAAATAAGACAACACCGAACTCAACAGATTGCCCTTCCTGTACTCCGATCTCGGAAATGATTCCAGCTTGCGGGGCATGGATAGTGTTTTTCATTTTCATGGCATCCAAGACACACAAGGCTTCTCCCGGATTGACTTTTTGCCCGGGTTTAACCAGGATCTGGACAATATCCCCGGGCATCGGTGAGGTAACTTCACAGGCGGTTCCTGCAGGGACAGAACGGGTAGAGGTGCCGGATTGAAAAGATAATGCAGTGTAATTAGGTGATCCCTCGCCGTCTTCATCAACCTCGTTATCCAAATCAATTTCAAAACTGGATCCATCAACAATTACAGTAACAGGCCGCTGGCGAAGATCCCCTACCTCCACCAGGTATTTTTGTCCTTCTACTGTAACCCAAATTTTCTGAGACAAATCACCCATGCTCACTCCTTAAAGTGAATCCGATCCAGTTTTTTATGCCACCAGTTTCCAGGAGGGCTTTCAAGCACTTGTCCCAAACTCCCGGGCCGGTCCTTATCCCTGTCAAGAGCCAGGGCAACAGCTGCTGCCGCAGCTGCAATTTTATGCTTTTTCTCCCGGTCAGTCTGGTCCTCTCCTGGAATCTCCTGTATTTCGGTCTCGGATTTCCGGACGGTCTGACCAGCCGGGAAAACGGTCTTTAACAGCACAATGAGCAGAATTAATATCCCCAGGGCTGAAAAGGTGATTACAATTCCGATCCCGCTGAGTATTAAACCCTGTCCAATCTCGTTCAACCAAACCTCCCCGATACTCTATAGCGGCATATTGCCGTGTTTTTTCGGTCGTGTTTGTCCCTGTTTATTCTTCAGCAGCTCCAGAGATGCTATCAACCGGGGACGGGTTTCAGAAGGGACAATTATTTCATCCACATGACCGCTGGCAGCTGCCCGGTAAGGCTTGGAAAATTTATCCTGGTAATCCCCGATGAATTCTTCCCTGGCTGCTTTCTGGTCCTTCACTCCCTTTAGCTGTTTGGAATACAGAATATCAACTGCTCCATCCGCTCCCATAACCGCGATTTCCGCTGTAGGCCAGGCAAACACCAGGTCAGTACGGATATATTTACTGCTCATGACAATATAAGCGCCCCCGTAGGCTTTGCGGACAATTACAGCAATCTTGGGTACCGTGGCTTCTGAATAAGCGTAAACAATTTTTGCTCCGTGGCGAATAATGCCGCCATGTTCCTGCTGAACTCCCGGGAGAAAACCCGGGGTGTCCACGAATGTGACCAGGGGAAAATTATAGGCGTCGCAAAAGCGGATAAAGCGGGCAATCTTATCCGAAGAGTTTATGTCCAGCACACCAGCCAGCGCGTTGGGCTGATTGGCAACTACACCCACCGCCTGACCGTGAAGCCTGGCAAATCCTACCAGCGCATTGGGCGCAAAATCCAGGTGGACCGGGAAAAAGCTGCCCAGGTCAAATATCTTTTCGACCACCTGCCGCATATCGTAGGCTTCCTCAGGATCTGCCGGCACCAGGGAATCAAGAGTTTGATCCTGGCGGTGCGGGTCATCCTCCGGCTTCAGCGCTGGAGGAGGTTCCGCATTATTACTTGGCAGGTAGCTGAGTAGTTTACGCGTGATCTCTAAGGCTTCCTCCTCTGAATCGGCGGTAAAGTGCGCCACGCCGCTTTTTGTACTGTGGACCGCCGCGCCGCCCAAAGACTCCAGATCCACTTCCTCATGAGTAACTGATTTAATTACTTTGGGGCCAGTGATGAACATGTGGCTGGTCGCTCGGGTCATGATCACAAAGTCAGTTAAACCTGGCGAATATACAGAACCTCCCGCGCAGGGGCCAAGCATAACGCTGATTTGGGGAATTACGCCGCTGGCCTGGGTATTTCGCCAGAATAACTCCGAATAAGCTGCCAGGCTGTATACCCCCTCCTGAATGCGGGCGCCTACAGAATCCATTAGACCCACGACTGGGACACCGGAGTCCAAGGCAAGATCAAAAATTTTGGCTACCTTCTGTCCCTGAACCTCTGAAAAAGACCCGCCCATAACGGTAAAGTCCTGGGAAAAAACGCCTACCATTCTTCCCTTCACTTTTCCAAAACCCACCACAACACTATCACCAGGAATCTTTTTCTCATCCAATCCAAAATCTGATTGCCGGTGTGTCATCAAGGCATCAATTTCCCGAAAGCTCCCTGGATCAAAAAATGCTTCAACTCTCTCCCGGGCGGTCAATTTGCCTTTTTTGTGCTGGCCCTGGATCTTCTCCAGACCGCCCCCCAAATCAGCATTTTTTCTGGTCTCATTTAGCTCTGAGATAAGGTCATTATTTGCTTGTTTTTTTCCCTTTGAAGTCATGCCGGGCTGCCTCCACCTTCTAATTCATCCAGGATCTATACCAGTTTACTTTTCGTGATTAATTTTATCCTCCAGCGCCAAATAAATCTTGTCCGCTGAAAGTGGCAAATCTGAGAATCGGATCCCCACAGCATTATAAAGGGCATTAGCGATCGCCGGCGCTGTCTGGACCATCACATGCTCCCCTACACCCCGCGCTCCCCAGGGACCATCGTCGATTGGTGTTTCAACATAGTCACCGTGTATCTTGCGCGGTATATCTGCTATCGTCGCGATCCGGTAATCGACAAAACTGGGGTTCAAAACCTCGCCGCTCTCATTGAACTTTAGCTCTTCATAAGCAGAACTCATCCCATGCACCGCACCGCCTTCAATTTGGGTCATAATCAAATCGGGGTTGATGGCACGCCCTACATCATATGCGCTGGCAAGGTTGAGCACTTCCAAATGACCTGTCTCCAGATCTACCTCCAGGTCGACTGCCTGGGCTCCCACTGTGTAATGAACCACTGCCCGGGTGCCCTGACCGGTTTCTGGATCCAGGTTTGTGACATAAGTGGGCATAAAATGACCTCTGCCGACAACCGGTCCGCCCTTCCAACCCTCAAAATCATCATTCGGCAGACCATAGATAACCATTTTGTCCAGGGGTTGTTCCCGTTCTGATTTAAAGGAGATCACCACCCCGTCTTTGATTGTGAGATCGTCTATTTCCTCATCCCAATGATCTGCCACAGTCTCCAAGATTTGAGTCCTGGCATCCTCTGCTGCAGCTTTTACTGCATTTCCCATCGACCAGGTCAGCCGGCTGGCAACCGTCTGCCATTCATAAGGGCTGTACTTGGTATCCAGCGGGTAAGAGACTGTCACCGATTCATAGGGCACTCCCAGCATCTCGGCAGCGATTTGTGCGGCAACAGTAAATGCGCCCTGGCCCAACTCCTGACCGCCTACTTCTACATTTACCGTCGCATCCTCGTTGAATCTCACCACAGCGGCACTGCCGGGATTGGGCGGCATAGCAGGCGCTTTCCACATGATCGCAATCCCTTTCCCCCGTTTTTTATTTGTCGCTGTGGGTTTTTCCACTTTCTCCCATTCGATTGCTTTGGAAACCTTTTCAATACAGGCCTCAAGGTCAATGGGTGTCATCTTCATTCCGGAGACGATTTCGTCATCCGTTCGCACACAGTTCTTTAATCGGAATTCTGCCGGGTCCATGCCGATCTTCTCTGCCAGCTGATCCATGATCTGTTCCAGACCCCAGTGGATTTCCGGCATGCCAAATCCGCGCATAGCGCTTCCAACAGGATGATTAGTATATACACAAAGGGAATCAGCTTTGACATTGGGCACATCATAGGGACCAGTGCAGGAATAACCAGCTGCGCGGGCTATATTTACCCCATAGTCATTGTAAGCTCCGCCGCCAAAATAATAAGTAAGCTCCATTCCCAGCAAGGTTCCATCTTTATCGCAGCCCACCTTGATCTCGGAAACCAGCGATTGGCGAACCGAAGTGCCGACAAATTCTTCTTCCCTGGTCAGGCGCAGCTTGACAGGTCGTCCTTCAACTGCCTGAGCCATGACTACCGCGCAAGCTTCCATAGTAACGCCAGCTTTACCGCCAAAACCGCCTCCAACCAAAGGAGCTATCACCCGTAATTTATTGTGGGGGATTCCCAGGCTTTGAGCAATCATATCGCGCATGGCAAACGGCGATTGAGAACTGGCCCACAAGGTGATCTGGCCTGATTTTTCGCTCAGCGCGATCGAGGTATGGGTCTCCAGCGGCACATGTTCAATGGGCGGCAGGCGGAACTGCCCCTCAGCAACTGCCTCACAATCAGACCAACATCCCTCAACATCACCTTTGCGAATCTTAAAGTTTTCAGAAATGTTGGTTCCTGGCTCCGGGAAGATAAAATTTGCCACGGTGTAGCTGCCAAGATCGGGGTGGAGCAGAGGAGCATCCGGTTGAGCGGATTCTACCGGGTCATAGACAGCTGGAAGAACTTCATACTCAATTTTCACTAACTTAGCGGCCTCTACAGCAATATCTTCGGTGGTTGCTACCACACCAGCCACAGGTTCTCCAAAATAACGAACCCTCTCTGCTGCGAATATGGGTCGATCAATCAGATACAAACCCAAGCGGGCGCTGAGATCTTTTCCGGTAACTATTGCTCTTACTCCCGGGAGCTGCTCTGCCTCTTTGGTATCAATTGATTTAATAAGCGCGTGGGAGTGAGGACTGCGCACCAGCCTGCTGTGAAGCAAATTGGGGCCAAATGGAATGTCATCTACAAAGACTGCGCAGCCGGTAACTTTATCGATAATATCTGTGCGGCGGACGCTCTTCCCTATTAATCCTGAATCGGAATTTTTCATTTCTCACCTCCATTCCTGGAAGCTTTCAATACCGCGTCAATGATCCTCTGGTAGCCCGTACAGCGGCACAAATTCCCCAGCAATGCTTCCTGTATATCTATCTCCGAGGGATGAGGGTTTCGCCTTAACAATGCCGTTGCCGACATCAGCATTCCTGGAGTGCAGTATCCGCATTGTACGGCATTCAGATCCGCAAACGCCTGCTGAAGCGGGGTGAGCTTCCCGTTTTCCGCCAAGCCCTCCACAGTGGTGATTTCCCTGCCGTTCAGCTCTACAGCAAGCACCAGGCAGGAGTTCATTGGCTCACCATCTACCAGCACTGTACAGGCGCCGCATTCTCCTGCTTCGCAGCCGTTTTTTGTGCCGGTAAAGCCTAACTTGTCCCGCAGCGCATGCAGCAAAGTCATATTGGAGGGAACTTGAAGCTGCTCTTCTGTATCGTTAATAATCAATGAAATTGTATGTGTAACCATATTTATCTCTCTTCCCGGATCCGTACTTTCAGGAACTTATCAATTGACTCCAGACTTCTTTGAGTACTTTGTAAGTTAGATTATTTACCATTTTCTTTTGATAAAGTGCCGTAGCCCGAACATCTTCAATCGGAGCAGAAATTTTCATAGCTTCTCCCGAAGCCTGGCGCAGGATCTGATCACTTAATGGAGCCTGGGCTAGCAGCTCTTCAACCTGGGGCACCCGGTAAACCGTCGGTGCGGTTGAGTTGATTCCAATCCGAAACCGAATACCGGCAGGTACTTCAGGATCTGGATATCCCAGTACCGCTACCCCCACAATCGCCAGATCACCCATTTTTGATCTTCCTAACTTCAGATAACGACCCACAGCCCCCGAAGGCGGGATCGGGAAATGCACAGCTGTCAGGAATTCATTATCTTTGAGGGTTGTTTTCCCGGGGCCTACCCAAAATCGATCCAGCGCTATCACCCGCTCACCATCAGGTCCAGAAAGGGACACCTCCCCCTCCAAAACCAGGGCAGCTGGAGCCATATCTGCGCTGGGAGAAGCGTTGCATATATTTCCTCCCAGGGTTGCGCGGTTACGCAGCTGGTAATTTCCAACAGTATCCGCAGATTGGCTTAATATCTGATAATGCTTTTTGACATCTGGATGCGCTGAGAGCTGGTTCAGGATAACTGCAGCCCCGATGTTGATTCCTTTTTTCTTGTTGTAGGAAATATCTTTCATGCCAGGCAGATATTTTAGATCTAATAATATGCCAGCGCTTTCATTCTGGTCCCGCATCTGGACAAAAAGATCTGTTCCTCCCATCAGCAGTTTTACTTCGTCTCCCCTTTCCTTTAACAGGCGAAAGACATCCTGAGCCGATTCCGCCTTCATGTATTCAAAATCTGGTAAACCGGGACGCGCCAACATGATAAAAACCTCCTACTGGTCCTTAGTGTCGCTTACGCTTCACCCCTTAATTACTTAATAAATAATTTCAGCCTTACTCCCCCCCAGATTGCAAACGGAATCAAAATCTTCTTCTCACCTCTAATCTACCCTGTAATCAGAAAGCCTGGGCTATAAGAGAGGTTTTTTGATTATACACCCCTGAAAGTATGCTATGCAGTTACTATTTTCCTGTTCTTTGCCCCACCTTATCAATAACAAATGGGCATCCGCCTGGGAGGATGCCCATTTAATGTTACAAATTTATAGTTTTATAGTTCTGCAGCCGCGGGCGGTTTGAAGATCAAGAAAACCGCATTAATCAAGATACCCAAAACAGCCGCTGTTGCAATCGCCGGTAATCCACTGGGGAACACTCCCTGGAAAATCGGAATGGGCAGGAATCCGCCGGGGTAGCCGATATTTCCGCCGATCCCTACAACCATGATCACTGCACCAATCGCCAGGTTTCGGGGATTAAAGAGGCTGACTTTGTTCTCAACCATGAGAGCGATACCCTGCATACCGATTACGCCAAACAGGTAAATCGCCAGACCACCGCTGACGGCCTGAGGGACAGTAGCAACCAGGGCTTCCAACTTGCCGATGAAGCCCAAAATCATTGAGATAGCTCCAGCCATAACTAGAACCGGTCCGGAGTAGTTCAGCGTGATCGCCATCAACGAGTTGTTTTCACCGTAATTTGTACCGGCAGTAGAACCAAACAAACCATTGATGAAGTCACCGATACCGTCCAGAATCAGGTTGAATCCAATGTGCTGATCCAGTTCATAGGGTTCTTCACCGATTTTTTCGGCATAGCGGTCTACATAAAGACTGATCTGGTACAGGTGGGCAGTAGATTCTGGTATCGTGGCAATTGCCATGATACTGATGCTGAAGATGGCAGTTACAACCATTGCTCCCCCGAATGTCGGGAAGGTGAAATGCGGAACAACCAGCCAGCTGGCAGCCCCAACACCAGAGAGATCAATTAAACCGAATGGGATAGAGACTAGATATCCGGCAATAGCACCCAACAAAATAGGAATCATGCCGATAAATCCCTTTCCGCGCAGGTAAACCGAAAACAAAATCGTGACCACCATGGTGACTATTGCCACCAACCAATTCGTGCCAGCCATACCCAGAGCAGCAAACCCGAGACCAAAACCGATAATGCCAGCTACTGAACCAGTGATGATCGGAGGTAAAACTTTGTCAATTGCTTCTTTCCCAACAGCTTTGATGATAAAACCTATGATAATGTTGAACAAACCGGTCACCAGGATACCTGCCTGCATTGTGCTGATTAACTCATCGCTGGCAGGGACACCCCACTGAGCATTGGTAATTGCCAGGTAGGCAGTCAGGTAGCTGAAGCTGGAGCCATAGTAAAGGGGAATGAATTTCCCAATTCTCCACTTGGACAAAATCAGCGCCACAATGGTCGCCATGCCGGCTACAAACAGCACAGTTGAGACATGGAACCCGGTGAAAAGAGCGCAGAACACAGTCGCCGGGAACATAGTCAATGTGTGCTGGAAACCGAGAATGATCATCTCCCCAAGCGGGGGCACTTCATTTGGAAGGTAACCTGGAATTATTCTATCTTTAATCGCCATTAATTCTCTCCTTTGAAGATAATAAGTACCTAATTGAATCTTTGGAGCTGGGCTCTTCCTGAAACTTGGCAAACGTATTATTTCCGGTTTTCACCTCCTTTTCCCAGGCAAGGACTGCTTGAAATAGACCATGTCAAACGGTATCTTATATTTTCAACAAATATTCTCAACGAAGGTTACGATATCTAGGTTAAACTGAAAATAAGTATTAACCCAATAATTGCCAGAATTCCTATTCCCAAAACCCATTTTGCCCAGGGTGCAGACAAGATACCTCCCACTAAATCCTTAGCAACAGTGGCGGCATAATCTTTCTCAGAAGCTCCTTGATATTCAGCTTCCCTTCCCTCTGCTTCCGCTACGGTTCGCTCAGCTAAAACCTGGTCCAAGGTGTCAAAAGCCTGATTAATAATGCTTTTACTCACCGTATCGATTAACCGCTGTCCAACACCGGCTAATTTTCCCCCGATTTGAACCTCGCCGGTATATTTCATCAAGGTACTGCGGTCGCCCTGATCACTGAGGATTATATCTCCAGTTCCCTTCAGGAAGCCAGGTTTCCCACGTCCATCTACAGTCATTGTGTAGCTTTCTGGAAAGTTCTCATTGGAAATTACCAGGGTGCCGGAAAACACTCCTGCGACGGGTCCGACCCGGACATTCATAACCGCTTCATATACATTTTCACCAACGGCTTCCATTTTTTTTGTTCCTGGCAAAGCTGCCGCCATCACATCCGTATCCCGGAATAAATCCCAGATCTGCTTCTGGGTTCCCTTGAAGATATGTTCTCCTTCTACTTTCATTAGTCATCCTCCTGCTTGTGAAGCAATTCATATAACCGGTTGGGGCTGAGGGGAGTTTCCAGGATCTCTAAATCATAATCATAGAGCGCGTTTTCCAGCGCCTGGGCAAATACAGCTGGAACTGGAA
>JBARSJ010000249.1:0-2527 GCA_049644685.1 Anaerolineales bacterium | reverse complement strand
GCTCCACCCTTATACGCAAGCCTTATTATCTGCAGTGCCCATTCCTGATCCAACCATTGAAAAAGAAAGACACAGAGTGCTTATTGAAGGCGACCTTCCCAATCCGGCAAATCCGCCGGAAGGATGCAATTTTAACACCCGATGTCCCTTGGCAGAGGATATTTGCTTCAAAAAAGAACCCCAATTGCTTGAAATTGAAACCGACCATTTTTGTGCCTGCCATTTGGTGGAAAGGGATGGAAAAGCCATTATTTCTAAGTGATCCAAATTTAACACCTAGGAAAGAAAAAAAGGAGGTGGTAGCTGACGTAGATATATAAAAAAAGATTCACGAATGAATAACTGTTCTCTGAAAATATTTAGGAGGAGATATGAGTTTTAAGAAAAATCTAATGATAGTTTTGGGAATGATATTGATTGCGAGTATGATTCTCAGCGCTTGTGGTCCTGCAGCGCCTGAAGTGGTCGAAAAAATAGTCAAGGAAGAAGTGGTTGTAACAGCAACCCCAGAACCGGAACCCGAAGCAGAAGACGAGGGCATCACTGATTTTGCTGATGTTCCCGCTGATGTTCTGGTAAAGGTCTGCGAAGCGGTTAAGGCTTCCGCCACCTATGATGACGACGCGATGACATTAACCCTCAACATGCCTGGAGCTTTCGCCCCGATGTTGCAAACCCTTGCCAATGGCTGGGCAGCCCCGCTGGATCAGGCGTGGGTCGCCGCTCAAGGCGGTTGGGATGGTTCCTGTGACAATTGGGTGGACTGGCATGATCCCTCGGCTGAAGAGTCGGTTCTTTTTGATGTAGCCAACGGCACCGGTCCCTACATGCTGGAGCATTGGAAAAAAGGGCAGGAAATGTCGTTTGTTGCCAACCCCAATTATTACCGCACTGAACCGATCTGGGAAGGTGGACCGAGTGGTCCCCCTGCGATTGGCAGATACGTGATCAAGAGTGTGGATGAATGGGGAACCCGTTTCTCCATGTTTGAAGCAGGTGATACCGACATGACCTATGTTCCGCGTCAGTACGCTGAACAGGTTGACGCCTTGGTTGGGGTAGAATGTGACTATGCGACGGAAGAATGTGAAACTGTCGGCACTGGACAACTCAAACTCTATGGCAAGCTTCCCAACGTATCTTCAACGGATGGCTTCTTTAACTTCATGATCAACGCTGAAGGCGGCAATCCGTATATTGGATCTGGAACACTTGGTAACGGTATTCCGCCAGACTTCTTCGCAGATATCCATATCCGCAAAGCTTTCAACTACTGCATGGATTGGGATACCTTCATCGAAGATGCATTCCTGGGTGAAGCTGAACAACGGCTGGGCCCGATCATCAACCCCATGCTCGGTTATCATGCTGATGACTTTGCCTATACCTACGATCTTGAAAAGGCTGCCGAGGAATTTAAACTGGCAGATATTGATAAAGATGGCATTCCCGCCGGAGAAGATGAAGAAGGTGATGTCTGGACAGAAGGGTTCTTCATGGTTACAAACTATAACACCGGCAATGATCAGCGCCGTGTGATGGCTGAAATAGTCAAAGCTGGAGTTGAATCCGTCAATCCTAACTTCCAAATGGAGATCCTATCTGTGCCGTGGCCGACATACCTGAAAGCTATGATCGCCGGAAACTTGGGAATGTTCTGGATTGGCTGGCTGGAGGATTACCACCACCCGCATAACTGGGTTGGTCCCTACATGGCCACCAGTGGTACATGGTCTAGTTTCCAGCATTTCCCAGAAGAGTGGTATGAGGAGTTTGATGCCAAAATGGCCGAAGCGTTATCCTATTCAGATCCAGTAAAAGCGGATGCTGCTTACCATGAGCTTCAGCTACTGGCAGTTGAAAGAGTGATTGACATCTTCGGTGTGCAGTCGACAGGCCGCTCTTACCAACCTCTTTACTTAGAGGGCTGGTACTATAATGCTGCTTACCCCGCCACTCCATATGCATATGCTTTATCCAAGACTGATGAAGCGAAGGATCCTGATACATTTATCTTTACGACGATTGGAGAACCGGAGACCTTTGACCCGGCTTACATGTACGATACTGCAAGCAGCGGAGCTTTGATGCAGATGTATGATCCCCTGATCTTTATGGACAGGGAAGATTACAGCAACTTCGTACCTGCGATTGCGGAATCCTGGGAGATCTCTGAGGATGGAGCAACCATCACCTTTAAGATCCGTGAAGGAGTTAAATTCCATAATGGCGATGAGCTGAAAGCTCATGACGCTGCTTATGCTATCTGGCGTGGTATGTTACAGGACCGCTCTGGTGGCCCGCAGTGGATGTTCTGGGAGCCTCTCATGGCTGATTATTCAGTTGAGTCATATGCAATTAGTCTTGCCAATGAAATGGCTGAGTAACCTATGATCTAGATTCGCTGAGCCGAGGTTTGAGTGTAACCTCAACCTCGGCTCGTTTTTTTAGATCGTATGAAATTTTTTGACAATGTACGCTAACTGGAATTATTCAATATTATTTTGTATTTGTATCTAGTTAATAA
>JBARSJ010000248.1:0-2166 GCA_049644685.1 Anaerolineales bacterium | reverse complement strand
GGTCAGCTCCCAGGAAAAGTTCACACGCGGTGAGACATGAGTTCTCTCCGAAAAAGGAAAATAGTCGAGACGTATTCCAGTCGATAGTGAGAAATTCTGAAAAGGATAAACGACATAGGTTAAAAATGCCCCGCCGAATATCCCTTTGAATTTTTGTGTGGACTCATCGTAATAATCTAAACTTTGAAAAATGATATTCTGTGCTTCGAATCCGAATTTCAGTTGATGGGAGGGTGAAATCTGAAACTGATTGACGTTGCGCAGTGTTAAGTACTCGTTTTTGTACTCGAAATTGAAAACGAGCTGTTCCTCGTAAGAATCCCAAAAGTTTTCATTCCCTTTTTGTGAGGAATAGGAGACAGATGTATCTGAATAGCCAACTCCTCCCCACAGATGACGCCAATTCATGCCAACAGTCATCTGGTCGAATTTTTCTGCTCCCGGATCGTAAAGAGTCTGGCTGTGTCCCCCGAGGAACAAGAGGGATAGTTTATTGTTTTCGTTGATATCATAATTCATCTTTCCCTGAATGTCATTGAACGAAGATTGTTGCTCTTCGTCCGAAATGAGCTTCCGTATCAAGTCCAGAAAGCTACGGTTGGCAGAAATCATCCAGGATCCCTTATTGTTGGGAAGAGGTCCTTCAATTTGCGCTCCATAGCCGATGATGCTGAAATTGACCTGGCTGTTGATTCTTTCTCTGTTGCCCTCGCGGTAGCCGATATCGAGGATCGAAGACAAACGGTTGCCGTAAGAGGCGTCAAATCCTCCGGTGTAGATCTGAATCCTTTCAATAAAATCCATATTGAGCATGCTGATGTTCCCCCCGGAAGCGCCCATCTGGGGAAAGTGATTGATATTGGGCACAAAAATGTTGTCGATGTAAAATCCATTTTCAGTCGGACTCCCGCCTCTGACAATCAGATCGTTGGCCTCCTCGTCGGCTTTGATGACACCCGGCACATTATAGAGAGCCCTGCTCACATCTCCAGCCGAGGCGGCATCACGTCTGAGTTCCTCGGCATTGATTTCCAGTTGGCTCCCGGTTTGAGTTTGAGTTTTGGGAAAGTAATCAGCGGTCACATCGACTTGCTCTTCGATCTTACGGACTTTCAGTATCTGTATATTTAGAAAGGTGGTCCGATTCGACCGGACGATCACGTCGGTTCTGGTATCTGTATAGTACCCATCGATTTGAAAGGTCAGGATATAGAATCCTACCGGAATATCTGAAAAGGCATAGGAGCCGTCCTCACTGCTCAGGACTTCTAAATCGGATTCCTTGATTGCTACGGATACGCCTTTAATAGGCTCCTGTGTTTCATAATCCAGAATGCGCCCTTTGATCACTCCAACAAGTGATTCCGATTGGCTGGAAGATGATTCCTGTGAATATTGCTGAGACGGAATGGATTGAGATTGACTGAGGCAACTGATAGTACCGGAAGTGAATATGAGAGTCTCGGCACTAGTCAAATTGAGAAGTACGCATGTTCCAAAAATCAGCAAAACTGATTTCAAGGGCCATTTTTTTTGCTCCATTTTTATCCTCCACCAAAATCGGTCATCATGGCTTTTGTTTTTTGACAATTTGTTTTTCATCTCCTTAAACACGTATAGTCTCGAAAATTCTACTCGTTTCTCACACTCCTCAGGAATCGTCAAGGTGACTTGTTCGCATAAAAGTCTGCGGCACTGCGAAGGTGAGAAGCTCTTATAATCCTTTTGGCAAAACAGTTTTGAATTGAAATTGCCTTCTAAAGATCTGATCGGATGATTTTGTTATTCGTATCTGAGGCTGTCTATGGGATTGGCCAAGGCGGCCCTTATAATTCTCACACAGACGGTCAACAGGGCAATCATAATCGCTATTATTCCCGATATGAAAAAAATCGAGACGGGGATCTTGATCCTGTAGGCATAATTGTCGAGCATTTTGGCCATGGCATAATAGGCAACCGGCCAGGCTATAATATTGGCTATGCCAAGCAGAATGATAAAATCCTTCGAGATTTTCATGCTGATTTTTGGATAAAGAAGTCATTTCAATGTCCAGGAAGTTCGATCTTTATGCTTCTCATTCAAATTAAAAGATGTATTTTGAATATCAATTGACTTGGATATATGGCTCTGTTATAAGTTTTCGATGATGCAAAAACACAAATA
>JBARSJ010000247.1:0-45172 GCA_049644685.1 Anaerolineales bacterium | reverse complement strand
CACCAGTATTGGATTCCAGGGATAGGGGCAATTTGCCTATGAAGCTGGATTGGACGTCCCTTAGTTCTTCCGGGGTAACCGGATCTGTGACAAACTTTTTTATCTCCTCAGTTATTAACTGCAGAGTCTGCTCCACATTTTGGGGATCTACACCGGCTGACACGGTCCAGGGTCCGGGACCTATGCCGCTGCTGAGGGAGCTGTACGAGTAATAAGCCAGCCCGGCGTTGTTGCGGACTGATTCTCCGATGCGGCCCATCATTCCAAACTGGCCCAGGATGCTGTTGCCCATCAGCGCTGGATAAAACTCTTCCGCTTTTCGGGGAGGACCGACTACGCCGAGGATAATATCTGTTTGGCTTTTCTCCTCGATCACATGGTGGCTGCGGACAGTTTTTTCTAAGGGATCTGCGCCTGGTACCAGAAATACCTCCGGTTGGTCGGAATTTGCCCAGCTCCCGAATTTTTCTTTCGCCAATTGTAGAGCCTGGGCGGGTTCCACTGCGCCGGCAACCGCGAGCACCATTTCTTTTGGCCCGTAATGTGACTGATGAAAATTCACCAGGTCTTCTGTTTTAATGGCAGTGACCGTCTCAATAAAGCCATCACTCGGATTTCTGTAGGGGTGCCCGTCGTAAGCAATCTTATCGAAACCCATTGAAGCCATTTCATTTGTATCCTGTGCCCTTAAGTTCAGCCCGGTCAACAGTTGGGATCGGACCCGTTCGATATGGGATTGAGGGAATACAGGTTCCATTAAGACATCAGCCAGGATATCCAATAAAGCAGGTAGATCATCCGCGAGGGATTTCCCTCCGAATCCGGCAGTGTGAGCCCCGCAGCTGACTCCAAGGCTGGCCCCCATGGATTCAAGGTTTTCATAAATTTCCTGGAATTCTTGTTTTTTTGTACCCCGCATCAACGTTGAAGCTGTAAAATCTGCTAAACCGAGTTTTTCCAGGGGATCATAAAGACTTCCAGCTTGCAGGTATCCAGCAATTGAAACCGAGAGTGTGTTGAAATTTGGGCGGACAAGCAGGGTGATTCCATTATCCAGCTGGGTTCGAGTGATGTCGTGTGGACCAGGCAGAGATTTGGGATTGAAGGAAGCGTAATCTTGGATGCTCATTGTGTGTTATTTCCCTTGTTCTGCGGGTAATAAAATCCCACCAACCTGTTTTGTGGTATTAGATAGGTTTGGGCTGCCCGCTGGACATCCTCCGGTGTAACCGCTTCCAGGTTCTCCAGATAATCCGTCACCCATTCATAACTGGCAAACATCTCTGAAAAACCCAGCCAAAAAGCCTGATTGGTGATGCTCTCTCCTCCATAGGCAAACAGGGCCCGGGTTTGTTTTGCTGCCCGCAGGATCTCTTCCTGGCGGGGCGGTGTGTCCTGAAGGCGCTGGATTTCTTCATCGAGCACCTTGATGGCTGCCTCAGGTGTTGAAGAAGGATGGACGATGAAATTTAGGCTGTATAAAAACGGATCAATCGTAGCCGGTAATCCGCCGTGAATATTTACCACGACTTCCTTTTCTTCTGCCATTTTTGAATACAATCTTGAGGTTTTATTTGATATCCCTCCACCCCCGAACATGTTTAACCCCTGCGGCCCGGAGAGTATACTGTCCAGGATCAGCAGCGGAAAAAAGTCCGGATCGCTGGCAGGCGGTGTGTGGTAAACCACATCGCCGAGGATAGTCTCTCCTGGTCCTTCTACAGTTAACCGGTGTTCTCCCCGCTGAGGTGGTTCTGGTCTATTAACTCTGGGAGGTTCATTGTTGGGGGGGATGTGCTCATAGAGAGCTTTAATTTGCTTCAGCATATCGTCTTTATTAAAGTCTCCAGCCATGGCGATCACGGCATTATTAGGGGAGTAATATGTCTGGTAGTGTTGGAAGAGATCATCCCGCTGGATGGACTTCAAATCTGCTAGATCGCCAATGATTTCATGGTGGTAAGAATGAACCCGGTAAGCAGCGCTCTTGACAGCCTCACCGAGCCGGAATCCGGGACTATTTTCCCTTCCCTGTCTTTCCGAAATCACCACAGTACGCTCGGATTCCACTTCCTCCGGATCATAGGTGCTGTTAATCATCCGGTCGGCTTCCAGTTCCATAGCCAGGTCAATTTTATCGGCAGGCATGGTCTCGAAATAAGTTGTCCAATCCAGGTAGGTGAATGCGTTCCACACTCCACCAGTTCTGGAAACTGCTTTCTCCAGTTCATCGGCAGGAAAACGGGTAGTTCCCTTAAACTGGAGATGTTCCACCCAGTGGGAAATCCCTGTTCGCCCCGGGGTTTCATCCCGGGAGCCAACCCGGTACCAAATCCAGCTGCTGATAAGAGGAGCAGTGTGGATTTCCTTGAGTTTTATTTGCAAACCGTTGGCTAAAGTAATGGTTTTAATGGGTTTTAACATGTTCATAAGGCTGGCCAGCTGTTATTGGGTGAGAGAGGCAATCAATAAATCCAGCGCCAGTTCAAAATCCAGCTGACCGGTCTTCATTGCTTGATCCACATCGGATAATTGGTGATAAATTGTTATTAATCTGGGCAGAGTAAATTGTTTTACTTTGGGAATGATCTTTTTAATTGGATAGGGATGAGCACCCATTTTTTTGGCGATAGCATTATGATCCTGGCTTGGATCTTCATCCAGCAACTCCCGAACCTGGATCATAAGCCGGAATTGACGGACAATCATGCCAAAGAGGGAAAGAGGTTCACTGTCTTCCAGCAGCCTGCGCAGCATAAACATGGCTGTTTTCCCATCCCCGCTTCCTATGGCATCAACCATCTCAAAAATATCTCCCTGGCGCACATCTGCGGTCAGGGTTCGGACGTCTGCTACGGATACCGGTCGGGAAAAATCCACATAAGTGAGAAGTTTTTCAATTTCCTTCTTCGCCAGCCGGGGGTCTTCGTCTATATAACTAGCCAGCAGCTGGGCTGCTTCATTGTGGAATTTGCCGCCACCCTCTTTTGCCTGATCTTGAATCCAGCGAGTCATTGCGCCGCCTGTCGGCAGGGTAAATATCCGATTCCAGCAGCGGTCTTTGTGTTTCTGTACCCAATGGATCAGCCACTGTCCACTTTTTGGTATTTCATTCTCAACAAGAATCAATGCTGTAGTAGGGGGAATAGATTCAAGCAGATCTAAAAATTTTTCCTGGTTGGCTTTGCTTTTGGTTAATTTTAGAGGATTATTTAATACCACCATTCTGCGTTTGGAGAGAAACGGCATAGCATGGGTTTCCGATTTAATCCCATCAAGTCTTTGTGTGTTTCCATCCAGCGTTGTAATGTCCATGGCAGCCTGGGAAGAATCACCCATTTTGGGCTTCAGCTGCTCGTTCAGGAAGCTGCTAATAGCGAATTCATCAGTGCCATGCAGCAGGTAAATGGTGGGTGAAGAGGTGCTCATTATTAATCCTGGGTTTTAATCCTGTGGGCAGGAAAGCCGTTTAATGTGTGTTTGGCTATTGACACAATTTTCAAGGAACCCGGCTCGCCGCTGGTTGTTAGCTTTTTCTGCATGATGGGTCCCAATGGCTTTGAAATAATCAACGCCAATACACTTAGGGCGGTAATTACAGGAATCCTCTCAAGTTTGTCGCGTGTTCGCTCCCCGACACCTAATAGTCCTACAGCCCCAGCCAAACCGGCTGCAAAGCCGGAGACAAGTAGATTGGTCCCGCAGTTTTGATGAATTGCTAGATTGCTCTGCCCGGATTTTAGTTTTTCCAGAGCATCCGAAACGGTTTGGCTCAGTTCAGCGGTTGGGATGTCACCCAGAATCCAGAATCCGCCTGCGTCAGAATGACCCGCGAAGGGCTTTCTGGGATGGGTTTTGGCCAGTAAATTCAGTGTGGCATGTTCCAGGCCGTGATTGCGGCGCATGCGTGAAATTAGAGAGCTCATAAGATTGGTCAAACAATGGGCAGGCAAATAAGAAAACAATTACTAATCCCCAGCCTGAATTTTTATCGTATTCTGATTCAACAGGGGAAGATAAATTTACCAAATATCCCGGATAAGTTATCTGATCAGTAGGATTTCTATTTTACTAGAGAACCGTGATAAATACTACCGGGGGTGATGGGTGAAATACAATACCGAGAAAGCTGATATCGATGCTGAAAACTTCCCGTGCTATAATTGCCTAGCTGGACAGATCTGCAGGAGAGTAGAAAGCAGGCATATGAAAACGTTAATTACAGGTGTGGCTGGATTTTTAGGATCGGCATTGGCCCAAAAATTAATTGAGAATGGGCATGAAGTTCTGGGGTTGGATGACCTGTCCACCGGAAAGGAAGAAGCGATTCCCTCCCAGGTGCAATTTGAGCTGGGAGATATGCTGGATCGAGCAAAGCTGTGGACCTTGCTGCAGGATGTAGAATGTGTTTTCCATCTTGCAGCCCGGGTCGCAGTCCGGGAATCTATTCTATATCCCCGGGAATACAATAGTACCAATGTTGGCGGAACAGTTAGCGTGATGGAAGCCATGCGCGATGTGGGCGTGAAGCGAGTGGTATTTACTTCCTCAGGTGCAGTTTATGGCGCCCAGGAAGAACAGCCTCTCCATGAGGATATGCGTCCTGCGCCGGATTCGCCATACGCTGTTTCAAAACTCTCAGCTGAATATTATGTCAAAACAATTGGCAAACTATGGGGTATAGAAACCGTCACCTTGCGGATTTTTAATGCCTATGGCCCTGGTCAGCATACTCCGGCGGATCACCCACCGGTAATTGCGAATTTCCTTAAGCAAGCGGTCCAGGATGGAACTCTGGTCATTCACAACGGCGGGACTCAGACCAGGGATTTTGTATACCTGGACGACGTGGTGGAAGCGCTGATTAAAGCCAGCAAGGCTTCGAATGTTGACGGCAAGACGATAAATATCGGCAGCGGCAAAGAAGTCAGCATTGTTGATCTGGCAAAAAGGGTGATTGATTTAACCGGTGTAAAAACAGAGACGATCTTTAATCCCAAATCCAAGGGTGGCGTAAGCAGGATGAGGGCAGATATCACAAGGGCTGCGGACCTGTTAGGTTATCAGCCAAAGCATTCCCTTTCTGAGGGATTGAAGCTGACACTGGAACGGGATCCCCGCTATCTGATTTCGGATTGATAGACCCCTATTTGGAAAACTGCTTTAAGAACACTCATTGCAGTCACCCGGGCAGCACGAATCCTGCTTTTGGACCCGGCATTTGTTTTTTCAGCAATTTTAATGAAATTTCTTAGCTTATCCTATTTTTGAGGCCGATATTGTACAATAACCCTATGACTGACAGGTTAGCGGCTTCTTTTTATGCCCAGGACACAGTTCAGGTAGCCCGGGAACTGATTGGCAAACGGCTGGTACGCTTGGATGGAGACCAACGAATTGCAGGCGTGATCACAGAGACTGAAGCCTACCGGGGTGAGGATGATTTAGCCTGCCACTGCCGATCAGGACAAACACCGCGGACGATAATTATGTATGGACCTCCCGGCAAAGCATATGTGTATTTTGTCTATGGCATGCACTGGCTGTTGAATTTTGTGACTGAAAAAGAAGGATATCCCGGTGCCGTGTTGATCCGGGCAATTCATCCGGAAGAAGGATTGGACCTGATCGCCAAACGCAGAAATGGCAAACCCCAAAAACAATGGGCAGATGGACCAGCTAAGCTCTGCCAGGCGCTTGGGATCGATGGTGGGTTTAATGGCGTGGATACTTGCAGCAAAGAAACCCGCATTTTTGTCGAGACTGGAATAGAGATACCGTCAGCTTTGATACAAAAAACACCGCGGATTGGGTTGGATACAGTCCCCGAACCCTGGCGGAGCAAGCCCTGGCGATTTGTCTTAACTGACCTGAATCTTATTCGTCTGCCGGAAAAGTAAAGAACAGATAAGAATAATTGGAGAGTATATGTTTAAGAGACGCGATGAACCTGCCCCAAAACTAGATGTTGTCCCAGCCCAGATCCGGGTGACCTCCATCCTCGGCGAAAACACCAGCTGGAAAGGTGAATTGACCGGGAAAGGCGGTATTCGGATTGAAGGTTTGTTTGAAGGAACAATTGATCTAGAAGGTCTAATCATTGTAGACAGGAAGGGGCGAGTAGAAAGTGATCTGATCAAAGCTGATACGGTGATAATTGGTGGTTCCGTCCGCAGTGATATCCAGGCCAAACGGGTTGAAATACGCAGTACTGGACGGGTCTGGGGGAATGTAACTACCGTCCTCTTTTCCACAGAAGAAGGCGCTTATCTGCGGGGGGAAATTCAGATGGAAGAAGAGGTTATTGAAGAAGACAAGACTGATCCTGCCGAGCCCGATCCCGTCCAGGATGGACAGGATCGGGCTAAGCCAGAACTAACGCCCAAAAAAACCAAAGGGAAAGAGGACTAACTTGAAGTACTCCTGGTTTCTTGGATTGATCTTGACCCTGGCGCTGACCGCCTGCGGCAGTGACCTGCCAGCCAGCCAGGTAGTTCCATCAATATCTTCAAGTCCGGATTCTAGCACTCCGCTATTTTCCCCGGATCCTGCCGATAACACACCGGATCATGATCCTGTGCAAACCATTGAGCTTATCAAACCTACTACTGCAACAGAGGAAACTCCCTGCTTGGATGAGGTTGGTTTGATTCAGCCGTTTTCTATCCCTGTCTCAAGAACCCAGGATGAAATATCTGGCAGGATCTATACCCCGCCTTGTTATGGCACAGATCTGGATCAGAATTATCCCACATTGTATTTACTGCACGGAGCAACCGAGACTGATCAACAGTGGGATGTACTTGGCGTTGATGAACTAGTAGATACCCTTATCTCCCATGACGATTTTCCTCCCTTGATTATGATTATGCCCAGAGAAGACAGCTGGATCCCCCTTCCCGAGAATCAATTTGGAGATCATTTAGTCAAGGACCTGATCCCCTGGGTAGATACTCATTATCGAACTCTGGCAGATAGGGATTACCGGGCAATCGGGGGTCTGTCCCGCGGCGGCAATTGGGCGGTTCGGATCGGTTTAATGAACTGGGCCTTGTTCGAAGCAGTTGGAGCCCATAGCGCCCCCCTGTTTTATGGTGATTTGGAGCGAACCCCCGGTTGGATTGAGGCGATTCCTGAATCAAAAATCCCCCGCATTTATCTCGATGTCGGGCAGGATGACTCTGATTGGGCGGATGCCGCAGCCTTTGAAAACCTATTAGTAGAATTGAGTGTTCCCCATTCCTGGCATCAATTTCCCGGGATGCATGAGGAATCCTACTGGCAGGCCCACCTGGATGAGTATCTGTTATGGTACAGTTCAGGGTGGGGAGCAGAATAACACTTGAGTTTTGGTTGTGTTCCCTTCTTTCAATATGATAATGACAGATCCTAAATCAAAGTTAAGAACAAAGAGGAAACCATTATGAAAAACCCCGCATTTAAAGTATTTATGACCCTGAACTGGGAAGGTATCCAGCCCTTATATCAGCAGCTGGAGGATATTGAGCTGACTGAAGAATCTCTGGACTTGTGGATGGAAGGTTGGTCTGATCTGAGGAAATTAGTGGATGAACGATATTCCCGCCTGGTGCTGGCAACTCACCTGGATACTACCGATGAAGAAAAAGAGAAAAGTTTTCATGATTTTTTGGAGCATATTTACCCATCCGCGCAGGCTGCTGACCAGCGTTTAAAGGAGAAGCTGTTGGGGAGCGAATTGACGCCGCAGGGAATGGATTTAGTGTTAAAGAAAATGCAGGTGGAAGCAGATCTATTTTGTGAAGATAATCTGCTTTTGATGACGGAAGAGAGTAAACTTGGCACTCAATACAGTAAAATCCTCGGCGCCCAAACCGTTCAGTGGCAGGAGGAAGAACTGACCTTGATCCAGGTCAAATCTGCCCTTTTAACTACAGACAGGGCAGTACGAAAAGAACTCTGGGAACTCTTGTCCCAGCGTCAGCTTGAGGACAGGGAAGCAATTAACAATCTCTGGAAGAAGTTCATGGCAGTTCGGGGAAAATTGGCGTCCAATGCGGGTTTTCCGGATTATAGGACTTTCCGCTGGCAGCAGCGGCTCCGGCTGGATTACAGCCCTAAAGAGAGCCGGCAATTTATTGATGCAGTGAAGGAAGTAGCTGTCCCGGCAGCGACGCGGGTCTACGACCGATATCAATCCCGGCTGGGGATTGATCAGGTCCGCCCCTGGGATCTATTGAACAATCAAACCACTTTCAGCCTGCCCGCCATCCAGGCCTTTAAAACTGAGGAAGAATTTACCTCCCGGGTAGGTAATATACTTGATTGTCTGGATCCGGTATTGGGCGAATATTTTAAATCCATGCGGGAAAATGATCTGCTGGATTTGATGAATCGAAAAGGGAAAGGACCGGGTGGTTTTTGCACCTCATTTGCTACTCTGGGCGTGCCGTTTATTTTTATGAATGCGGTTGGCCGAGGATCCGATCTACGGGTGCTTTTCCATGAAAGCGGTCACGCCTTCCACGTCTTTGAGCGGTCTGATCTGCCTTATCATCACCAATGGCGGACGGGAATGGAATTTGCAGAAGTTGCCTCAACAGCCATGGAATTATTGGCTGAACCCTACCTTTCAGAAGACCAGGGAGGGTTTTTATCCCCTGAGGATGCAGCCCGGACCCGTTTATTAAACCTGGAGGAGAAGCTGCTTTTCTGGCCGTATATGGCAGTTGTGGTTGCTTTCCAACACTGGGTTTACGAGAATCATAGTCTGGCCAGCAATCCTGATGATTGTGATGGCAAATGGTCGGAATTGATTGACTTTTATATGCCCGGTATAAACTGGGATGGATATGAGGACGTGAAGATGACAGGATGGCACAGAAAACTCCATATCCATCAAGCGCCTTTTTATTATATTGAATATGGTTTAGCTTCATTAGGAGCATTTCAAATTTGGGAGAATGCCCAGAAAGACCAGGGAATAGCGCTCCATAATTACCGTAAGTCGTTGGCGCTGGGTGGAACCGCGACTCTTCCCGAATTGTACAATGCTGCAGGCGCCAACCTGTCATTTGATTCGGACACCCTGGGTTCAACTGTCCAGTTAATAGAAAAAAACCTGGCTGAGTTAGAACTGCAGCTGGCCTGAAGGGCAAGGTAAGATCGAAATAAGGAAAGCCGGGACTATCCTGGTTTTGGTTTCAGTATCTGGGCATGTCATTTGTCATTGCCCGCTGGAGACACTCTCCGTTATAATGAAATTTCAGGTTAGTGATAGGTAAAAAGGGGAAACAATGGGCAAAATACTAAAAGTTGTCATTCCCATGGCTGGCTACGGAAAGCGGCTCCGACCTCATACTTGGAGCCGACCCAAACAGCTGATCAGTCTGGCCGGCAAAGCTGTCATTGAGCATGTACTGGATACATTCTCTACCCTTCCTGAAGATCTGAAGATTGAATTTGTCTTTATTGTTGGGTATTTGGGGGAAACAATCCAGGCTTTTATGGAAGCAGAGCATCCAGATCTGGCCGTGCATTATGTGGTCCAGGAGGAAATGCGTGGTCAATCCCATGCCATTTACCTGGCCAGAGAACATATCAACGGACCGATGATCATGGTTTTTGCGGACACATTGATTGAAACTGACCTCTCTTTCCTTGATCAGGAAAAATCAGATATCGTCGCCTGGGTTAAGCCGGTACCGGATCCCCGGCGATTTGGTGTTGCTGAGCTGGGGAAGGACCAGCAGGTTACCCGTCTAATTGAAAAACCAGAAGCCATGGATAACAATCTGGCACTGGTTGGTTTCTATTATTTCAAAAAAGGCCAGGATTTGATCCAGGCTATTGAAAAACAGATAGACCAGAAAGTCCAGCTAAAAGGGGAGTTTTTCCTGGCGGATGCAATTAACATTATGCTGGATGGGGGAAGCTGTAAGATGCGTATCCAGAAAGTCAATATTTGGTTGGATGCAGGCACATTTGAAGCGGTGTTGAGTACGAACCGTTATTTACTGGATCACGGACATGATAACTCTGAAAAAGCCGGAGGACGAATGGGAGTCAATATCATTCCTCCAGTTTATATTCATCCCGAAGCAGAAGTGGAATCATCGGTTATCGGACCTCACACCGCCATTGAAGCTGGCTGCCGAATAATTGGAAGTATTATCCAGAATTCCATCGTGGAGAAGAACACAACAATCGAAGACGTCATCCTGGAAGGTTCCATGATTGGGCAAAATAGCCGATTGAAGGGAGAATCTTATTCCATAACCATCGGGGATAATACAGAGGTAGAACTCTGACAAATAATTTATCACAGCATGCTTCCAGAGGAGTCAAATGAGCCGAGAATTTATCTCCGAACGCGTTGCTACCCTCAAACCATCGGGCATCAGAAAATTTTTTGATATCGTTGCTACAATGGATGATGTGATCTCACTCGGGATCGGGGAACCGGATTTTACAACCCCGGAACCCATTCTTGAGGCAGGAATCAAGGCAATCAGGAATGGGGAGACCCATTACACTTCGAATGCCGGCATTTATGAACTCAGAGAAGCAATCTCTGACTTGCTCGAGGAGAAATACCAGGTCTGCTATGATCCTGCTGATGAGGTTGTGGTTACAGTTGGGGTATCAGAGGCGCTTTACCTGGCGTTGACAGCGGTGATAAATCCGGGTGAGGAAATTATCATTCCCACCCCTTGTTTTGTATCCTATCAGGCGGAAGTGATTCTGGCAGGCGGCGTACCGATTGAAGTCCCGGGGTCATTGGAAAACAGTTTTCAGCCCGAACCAGGGTTAATCGAGGCCGCTATCACACCGCAGACTAAGGCAATCTTCATTGGTTTTCCCAATAACCCCACCGGCGCTGTGGCAACCCGTGAGAATTTACTTGAAATCAGCCGAATTGCTGAAGAACACGATTTGTTGGTTATTTCTGATGAAATCTATGACAGTCTGGTCTATGGAGTGGAGCATGTTTGTTTTGCAGCACTGCCGGGGATGAAGGAGCGAACCATCACACTGGGGGGATTCTCAAAAAGTTATGCGATGACGGGTTGGCGGGTAGGATACGCAGCAGCACCAGCAGAGATTCTGGGTGGATTGGTGCGTGTTCATCAATACACCGTCATGTCCGCGCCTTCCATGTCGCAGTTGGCAGCGCTGGCTGCAATACAACATGGGGCTGACTACGCGGAAGAGATGAGGGTAAAATATGACCGCCGCCGGCAGCTAATCGTCTCCCGGTTAAATGACATTGGTCTGGAAACTTTTATGCCGCAGGGCGCATTTTATGCTTTCCCGAAAATTGAATGCACGGGACTTGATGATGAATTATTTGCCAAGAAGCTGCTTGAGGAAGAAAAGGTAGCGGTTGTTCCCGGTTCGGCTTTCGGAGCCGGCGGGGAAGGATTTGTGCGCTGTTCCTATGCAACCCGTTATGAAAAGATTGAAGAAGCGCTCGATCGGATTGGAAATTTTGTGAAACGCTGCAGCTAACGTTTTTTCTGGCAGCAAAATTCCCCCACCGAAAAACCATTTGTACTCCCAGATAATTAGAGAATTGCTGGAGGATTAACCTCGATAATCCAATCCGGTCCTGGAGGATGGTCCCGCACCAGGTCTATCGGATTGGGACCCTTCAGCAGGATCTGCCAGCGTGATTTCCCCCTGATTCTGGTGAAGTATGGCGGAACCGGTCCAACTAGCCTGGTGGCCCGGTATCCTTCGATTTCAATCCAACCCTGAAGCGCGGCGGCATATGCGCGGGCTTCTGCTTCTGCGGCTTTGGGATCAGCTGCCCGGGTTTCCAGCCTGACCAGATTGGTAAATGGGGGATATCCAAGATCGCGGCGATATTCCAGTTCCTGCTGGTAAAAATCCCGGTAGTTATGCTGGGAGGCGGCCTGGATTACATAATGATCTGGTTCGAACGTTTGCAGAATTACCTCACCCCCGAGCGGACTGCGCCCTGCCCGGCCCGCTACCTGGGTCAGTACTTGAAAAGTCCGTTCCGCTGCCCGGAAATCCGGCAGGTGCAGACCAGTATCCGCCAGCACAACGCCAACCAGGGTAACTAAAGGAAGATCCAATCCTTTGGCAAGCATCTGTGTCCCAATCAACACATCGGCCTGGTGAGCAGAGAACCCCTCCATGATCTTCCAGTGAGCCCCTTTTTTTCGAGTTGTATCTCTGTCCCAACGTATGGTGCGGATTCCTGGAATCAGCTTCTGCAGGGATGATTCTACCTGCTCGGTACCTGTTCCCAGGTGGCGGATGCGGGAGCTTCCGCAGGCAGGGCAGGTCCGGGGAATATTTCTCCGGTAATTGCAGTGATGACAATGGAGGGAGCTGTCCATTTTGTGGGCAGTAAGAGAGGTGTCGCAGCGGGGACAACGGAGAGCATTTCCGCAATCCCGGCAAAAGACATAGGAAGCGCTTCCCCGGCGGTTCAAGAACAAAATTGCCTGCAGATTTTTATTCAGAGTAGAAAATAAGGAATCTTGCAGAGAACGGCTGAAAATTGAGCGATTGCCACCTTTTAGTTCAACCCGCATGTCAACTATCTCGACCTGCGGCAGATCTGCCATTTGTAGATCCTCACTCAACTTTTGATAGCGTTGAGTTTCTGGGACCAGTTCCGCGTGTTTCAGTTGGACCTGGATGGATTCTCGGTGAGCGAGAATCCGCTCAGGCAGCGCCAGGAAATTCCAGTCTCCCTGGGAGGTCCTGTACATACTGGTAATATCAGGCGTGGCAGAACCCAGGATACAAACTGCCCCGGTTAGAGCCGAGTAGAAGACTGCGGAATGGACGGCGTGATAACGGGGGGAGATATCACCCTGGTAGTAGGAGTCGTCATGGCATTCATCCACCACAATTAAACCAAGATTGGGGAAGGGGGTGAATAAGGCACTGCGAGGTCCGACAACGATTGAAAGTTTCCCCTCGCGGGCTAACCGCCAGGTGTCATACCTTTCACCCGGGGAAAGTTCAGAATGCAGCACACCCACTTGCTCAGGGAAGCGGCTCATAAATCGACTGACAGTTTGCGGGGTCAAGGCAATTTCCGGAACGAGGATGATGGCTTGTTTCCCCAGGGTAAGGGCATGGTCAACAGCCCTCAGGTAGATTTCTGTTTTTCCGGAACCAGTGACGCCAAAGAGTAGATACGGTTTCGGAGTTTCTTCCTCAAATGAGCTTTGGATGGCATTCCAAGCTTTATTCTGATCCTCGGTCAATGTTGGTGATTGGGAGGGGAGAACCCGTACATGCTCCAGCGGGTCCCGCAAAACAGGAACTTCCAGGATTTGAACAAGACCTCGCTGGATAAGCTGTTTTAGATCGTTAAGATTGCCCCCGGTTTGTTGATAGACTTCAGTTAATGGCAGCTCTTCCTTACTCCCCATCGCGAGGCGGAGAACAGTCTGTCTTCGCCTCAAGGCCTCTGGATAACCTGATTTTGCCAGGGTATCCATTTGCTTCATCGCATCCGCCGGTTCGCCAGTGAATTTCAGACGGCGTTCCAGTTTTGGCTTTACCGATGGCGCGGCTAATGTCGATTGACCGCTGATTACTCCCCGGCGTTCCAAAGCCCCGGCGGTTTTTCGCCAATTTTTATGCGGCAGCACCCGGTCAATTTGCCTTCCCCTCAGCGGACCGCGGTTGATGAGTAAATCCAGCAAATGAGCTTGAGCTGGTGTTAGTTCCGGCAGGAGTGGATCTCCCGCTTCCAGCAGCGCCTGGCTGCGCACTGAGAGTTGGTATTCACTATCCACTTTGACGCTTAAACCTGCCGGAAGCATGGCGTGAAGTGTTGCTCCTAAGGGAGACAGGGTTTCCCGGGATATCCCTTCGGCAAGCTGAATCTGATAGGGAGTTACTACCGGCAGATTATCCAATATTTTTTGAATGGCTTTGGTCTGGGGTACTTCTGGTGTGGTTGGTAATTCGATGATGATTCCCTGGACGGTTTGCCGCCCAAATGGCACAGTTACCAATTGACCGATTTTAACTTCCTGTTGAAATGATTCCGGTAAGTGATAATCATATACTCCCCGGACATGGGGAACATTTACCGCAATCCGGACATAGGGGGGATTTGTGCTATTTTCAGACGGCATGGAGATCACACACCCTGAATTTGAACTTTGGAAATTCTTAACCCGTCCATTGATGCTACCTGAAGTTGAACTCCACCAGCCAGCATGATGGTTTCTCCCTTGATAGGGATGTGATCCAGATGGCCAAGCAAATATCCAGCAATAGTGTCGTAATTTGGATCGTTAAAGTTAGTTCCCAGAGCTTGATTTACTTCTTCAATGGCCGCCAGCCCGTCTACCAGGACAGTATTCTGGTTTATTCGCTGGATTTCCGGAGTTTCTTCATCAAAGGGATTGCTGATTTCCCCTACGATTTCCTCCAGGGCATCCTCAAGAGTGATTAAACCAGCCGTACCGCCGTATTCATCCAGGACAATAGCGATATGGCGGCTGTGAGCCCGGAACTGGCTCATAAGCTCCCTGACAGTGCTGCTCTCCGGTATCAATAGCGGTTCCCTGATCAGAGAACCTGCGTTCAGGGTTTCATTACCTTCCTTCTGTTGGGCCCGAAGCAGGTCTTTAATATGGACCACACCGATGATGTTATCAAGGTCTCCCTCATAAACAGGGAATTTGGAGAAACGGGTTTGAACAGCAATTTGGATGCTTTCGTCAAGAGGAGTTTCTGCGGGGAGAGCAATAATCTCAGTCCTTGGGAGCATCACCTGGCGCACGTTTAACTTATAAAAATCAAGTATAGCAAGCAGCATTTCCCGTTGTGGGGATTCGATGGTACCTACCTCTTCGGATTCAACAAGGATCTGCTTTAATTCATCAACTGTGTAAATAAGGGAATGGCTGCCCTCGGAGCTTCTTACGCCAAGTAAACGCAGGATGCTCCGGGTGGCCCAATCTAAAATATTGACAAACCAGGTAAATATTGAGCTGAACCACCTCATGGGATTTGCGGCAAGAATTGCTATCTGCTCCGGGGATTCCAGAGCTGCCACTTTTGGAACTTGTTCGCCGAGAACAACATGCAAACTGGTAACGATGATCAGGGAAAATACTAATGGAAGCGCGGTAAGAACCGGTTCGATCCGGCTCCACTGGACAGGGATTTCCAGGGAATGGAAGATGGGTTCCAACAAAGCCTCGAAGGTGTTTTCCCCCACTGCTCCCAGTGCCAGACTGACAATGGTGATACCTAACTGGGCTGCGGCTATTAATCTGTCACGGGCTTGAGGATTCTCCAACCAGATCAGAACCTGCTGGGCAGCTGCGTTTCCCTCTTCAGCCTGCAAACGGACGCGGGTTTTCCGGGCAGTTATTATCGCAAATTCAGTTGCGACAAAAAAGCCGTTTAAGGCTACCAACAACAGGATTAATAAAAAGTTCCAAAGCATAATAGTTTACCGGGAGATTTATTCCCTGGATATGACGGCAGCTGTATAACCAACCACACTGGAGTTATCTCCGGTGATATCACCGGAATGGGCATAGTGCAGTTGATGAGCAGTAACCAGAGGTTCGTCTTTAGCAGCCCAGATCACTGCGGCCAGGGCGCCTATTCCACAAGCAGATCCGCTGCCCTGATCTTGAGCCTGGAACAAACCATTAGGGTTTAACTCTTTGATGTGATTGATAATGATTTGGTCCAATTCGCGGGCTTTATCTGCCGGGTGAAAATGGGATAAGTCAGTACTGGCTGTTAAAATGGTCTTTTTCTTTTTTATCAAATCAGCCAGTATGGTCCCCAATGTCCGCATTAAAACCGGGTCTTGCTGGCGGATCATCAACGGCAGCAGGCGGAATTCTCCCGACAGCGCCCGCTGGAAAAAAGGAAGCAGGATCTCCACTGCGTGTTCACTATCATTCTTGATTCGCGTGAGCTGTACCCCTGCTCTCTCCTGCAGAGCCTGGTCAACAACTTCCAGGATTTCTAGATCCACCGGAACGATTCCAAGAGGAGTCTGATATGCCTGGTGTGAAGTGGTGAGGATAGCACCTGGGTGATATTGGTGATAGGGGGAAAGGATCACCACCAGGTCTGGTCTGAGATCCCGCAGAGCAGCAAAACAGTAACCCGCAACGGGCCCGGAATAGACATGACCGGCGTGGGGAGAAATCAGGGCAATAATATCACCGGAAATTTCGGGAAGTTCTGCCTGTTGGATATAAAAATCCACGGTTTCCGCGAGTTTGTCCGGACTTGCTGGATACCAGCTGCCGGCCAAAGGCGAGGGGCGGATATCGGTTATTTTACTCATAGATTCACTTCGATTGTAGCACATGAGATGGACTGAGGAAGAGTTACTTTCCAGATGATAAACGGGGAAATTTTTTAGGGGATAATTTGACCTAAAGGCTTGTGATATACTATTTTGGAAAAATATCAGCAGGAGAAAATCACTATGTATAAGATTTCCATTGAATACTGCGTTCCTTGAAGCTATATACCAAGAGCCCTCAGTTTGGAGGGTGCACTACGGAAGAAGTACAAAGATATCATCTCGGACATCGAGTTGGTACCTGCTGATGGGGGCAAATTTGAAATTAGAGTAGATGGTGATTTGATCTATTCGAAACTTGAGACCGGAAGGCATGCAGATCCTCCTGAAATTATTGGACTGTTCGAAAAACACATGAAGGAGAAGAGTTAAATGGAAGAAGAGAAGGGGCGTGTATTTTCCGGTGCCAGGCCTACTGGCCGCCAGCATCTTGGAAATTATTTGGGAGCGATAAAGAATTATGTTGCTCTTCAGGACGAATACCGATGCGTTTACAGCATTGTGGACATTCACGCATTAACAACCATTGAATCTACAAAAAACCTGGAGCTCAATACCCAGGAGATGGCTCTGGATTGGTTGGCGGCCGGGATGGACCCGAAACGGAGCATCATATTTGTCCAATCTCATGTCCTGGAAGTAATGGAACTGCACACAATTCTCTCCATGGTGACACCGCTGGGGAAACTCACTGCCTTGCCGACCTTCAAAGAAAAAGTTCGGGACAATCCGGATAATGTAAACTATGGCCTCGTTGGATACCCGGTATTGATGTCCGCTGATATTCTCTTGTATAAAGCAGACAAAGTGCCGGTAGGCACGGATCAGATTCCTCATCTTGAGTTTGCCCGGGAAATTGTCCGGTCCTTTAACTATCGCTACCAAACAGATATCCTGGTGGAGCCCCATCCGAAAGTGACCCAGACTCCGAAAATCCTGGGCCTTGATGGCGAACGAAAGATGAGCAAAAGCCTCAATAATCACATCGAGTTGGCGGCCACTCCTGAGGAAACTGAAAAACGAGTGATGGGAATGGTTACAGACCCCCAGCGCATCCGGCTCAGTGACCCCGGCGATCCTGATGTCTGCAATGTGTTTACCTTGCACAAGATATTTTCGCCCCCGGAGGAGATATCGCAGATCAACAAAGACTGCCGCAAAGCAAAGATTGGCTGCGTGGACTGCAAACGAAAACTAGCGGTTAATCTCAACAAGCACCTGGAACCATTCCGTGCCAGGAGGGCAGATCTGGAAAAGGATCTGGATTATGTCAAAGATATCCTGCTGGATGGAGGACAAAGAGCGCGGGTGATCGCTTCTGAAACTATGGAGCAGGTGCGAGACGCGATAGGTTTTTATGGCAGCAGAGATTAAACCATGAAAGCGGTCATTCAACGGGTGCAAAAGGGAAGAGTATCGGTGGGAGGAAAAACACTCTCCGAAATTAATCTGGGCTTGGTTATCCTGCTCGGTGTTGGACCGGATGATACGAAAGAGCAGGCTCATCAGTTGGCTCGGAAAACTGCCCATTTGCGGATATTTGAAGACGACAATGGGAAAATGAATCTATCATTGATGGATATTGGAGGAGAAGCGCTGGTGGTGCCGCAGTTTACCCTTTATGCGGATACTCGGCGGGGGCACCGGCCTTCCTTTACAGATGCTGCCCCTCCAGGGATAGCTGAGCCGCTGGCAGATTTTTTTTCTTCCTGTCTGGAAGAATTGGGGCTGTCAACGTCCCGGGGGCAATTTGGCGCCCATATGCTGGTGGAAATCCACAATGATGGTCCAGTTACAATTTTGATTGAAGGCTGAATTTTTAATCTAGGAAAGATCCGGCTCCCTTCGATTTCCTCCTCGATTACACTCGGAGTCCACTCAGGATGCCTGGATTGCCGACATCTTTAGTCTATTTACTATTCACTACTCACTAATCACCAATATGCTCCTGATGGTAAAATTTACCCCATGACTGCTCGTTTGGCGAAGACGCCAGGCTCTCTTCCGATCCGGCCTTTTGATGTTCGTTCAGATCTACTTTCTGTGTCAGATCTGGTTGAACTCTGTTTTGCTGATCGGCTGACAGCAGATGGAAAAGCCCTGCTGCGGAAAATGCGCTCCTCAGCGAGAAACCTGCGCTTCCAAGAGTGGGCTTATCAAATGGCAGGGCGGGTTTCGATGCCATTTACCGGGTATGTTTGGGAGGAAAAGGGAGAGATTGTGGGGAATTTAAGTTTAATTCCCTATAATATCGGGAGGAAACAGTACTACATGATTGCCAATGTGGCTGTTCATCCGGAGTATCAGCGGAAAGGGATTGCCCGCTCTCTGGTCCAGCAGGCTCTGGATTTCCTGCTGCCCCGGCAGCTGGATGGCATCTGGCTGCAGGTAGATGAGGGCAATCAGGCTGCGGTAGACCTTTATCTCAGGAAAGGATTTAAGGAGATATCCCGCAGGACAACCTGGATATTAAAACCAGGGGAAATCAATCAGGAGTTCCTGAATTGGCACGTCCCCGGATTTTCGGTTCAGGATCACAGAGCAAAACACTGGGACCAACAAAAGAAGTGGCTGGAAAAGAATTATCCTCCTGAGGTGCGTTGGCATTTACCGCTGAGACCGGAGTATCTAAGAGGAGGATTGCCGGGAACGATATCCCGGCTTCTCCTGGTTGAACCAAAAATCAGGCAGTGGGCTGTGACTGCGGGGGGTGAATTAATTGGCGTGGTTTCCTGGCAGTCATCCAAAACTCATGCAGACTGGATCTGGATTGCATCATCTGCAGAAACTGAGGGTGTACTGCTGGATGCTTTCCTACCTCATTGGTTAAACAGCCCCGGCCCCAAAAGGTCCTTAAGGCTAAATTTCCCTAAACGGAAGACTAATCTAAGTTTGGAAACACACTGGTTTAAACCTGCCCGGACTTTGATCTGGATGAAATATAAAGGCTGAAGGATTGACTCTATGGCTGGATAACACGGAGAAAGGGGGATGGGTTAGAACGTTGGAAAGTTCAACCGCGAATTGATTCTGGGCACGGATCAATAGTTTTAGGGTTTGGGTATATTTTGGAATATTCTGGTCTCTGATTACTAACTACTGATCACTACTCACTACGCACCATCAATTTTTCAAGGACCTTGACCGCTTTAAGGATATCCTGTTTAAAGCCTGGCGGAAGGTCTTGGTGTAAACCCCGGCAGGTGGATGATTGTTGACTTTATCCCTGATACGGCGTATACTAAGATGGAACTAAAGGTGGCTCATTATGGGATGCGTTTGCTCAAAAAGAATATTGTTTTCAGGTAAGTAATGCACGCATGCAAAAGATGCGTGCTTTTTATTTTTAATTTGCGGAGGTATTAAGATGGATTCTGGAATGATTGGAAAAATCCAAAAATCAAAACTATATGCCAGTGAGAGAGACCGGATTCAGATTAACTCATTGTCGGTCACTTTCCAGGGACAAAATAACGCCCACCAGGTCTCTTTCCAGGATGGGAAATGGATTTGTGATTGTGATTTTTTCCAAACTAGAGAACGCTGCAGTCACACTATGGCGTTGGAACGCATTTTAATCCAGGGAGCAGATTTAACCCTGAATTGAACAGAACAAGACTCATTCAGGGTCAGTTCAAATTGGCATCGCTCCCCGGGAAGAGCTGGTTATCCCCGCGGAGCGATTTTTGTTAAAACTTCATATAATTGAAAGGTTTCCTTTTCCTCCAAGCTTGACTCTACTTTTTGAACCGATATAATTGCAGCCATGAAATATCATATATGGACCTCCGGGTGCCAGATGAATGTCGCCGATTCGCGTCGGGTGGCATCTGCTCTGGAGGGATTAAACTACCAACCGACTCGAAGAGCTGAAGACGCGGATGTGATTGTCCTCAACACCTGTGTAGTCAGGCAGAGTGCAGAAGACAGCGCTGTAG
Organism: Anaerolineales bacterium; assembly: GCA_049644685.1. GTDB lineage: Bacteria > Chloroflexota > Anaerolineae > Anaerolineales > UBA11858 > B10-G9. The sequence continues at coordinate 24,910 of JBARSJ010000247.1, read as the reverse complement.
GACGGATCAGTTCATTAAAAAACATCAAACGGTTCCGTCCGGACACTGTTATCAACGTCATGGGATGCCTGGTGGGTATTAAGGGAACTAATGATCTTGAAGAGCAATTTCCCCATGTAGATGTCTTTTCGCCACCTTCAGACCCTGGACCTTTGATGGCTTTTTTGACCCAGGAGGAAGACAAGGCCTGGCAGCAGGAGGCAACTTCCCGCCGTTTCGCATTTATGGATGGGGAACTCACCCTCCCGGCAGCGGACAGGTCGCAGCTTGTTTCAGCTTTTGTGCCCGTGGTCCTCGGCTGTTCTCATGCCTGTACTTATTGCATAATTCCCTACCGGCGGGGAATTGAGCGCAGCCGGTCTGTAGAGGATGTGTTAAATGAGACCCGGTCGCTGGTATCTCAGGGTGTAAAAGAGATCACCTTGTTGGGACAGATCGTCGACAGATACGGTTTGGACCTTCCAGATAAGTCATCACTGCCGGAATTGCTAAAATTGGTGCATGATATTGATGGTTTAGAACGGATTCGCTTTTTAACTTCCCATCCCAATTGGTTTAGCACAGACTTGATGGATGTGGTTGCTTCCCTTCCTAAAGCCATGCCCCATATTGAGGTTCCCCATCAGGCTGGCGATGATCAGGTGCTGAAGAACATGAAACGGGAATACACTATTGACCAATACCGTCAGTTAGTCGGGGAGATTAGAGATCGAATACCAGGCGTGAGTATTGCAACAGATGTGATTGTGGGATTTCCGGGTGAAACCAAAGAACAATTCCAGGGTTCATATGATGTGTTGAAGGCATTGAAGTTGGATGTAGTTCACCTGGCCCGTTATTCTGTCCGCCCCGGTACACTTGCAGCCCGGAAAATTGAGGACGATGTATCCGAAGAAGAAAAATGGCGCCGGTTCCGGTTACTCGAGGAGCTGCAGGAGGGGATCGCAGCAGAGATAAATCAAAAATATTTAGGGGAAAAGGTGGAGGTCCTCTTCGAAGGAAGAAACAAAAATCGCTGGCGCGGACGCACCCCTACCAATAAACTGGTTTTTGTTGAGAGTGATCAGGACCTGCTGGGAAAGGTTCAACTGGTAAAAATCACCTGGACCGGACCCTGGTCAATGCAGGGAAGCCTTCCTCCAGGGGAGGAATTCCTTGTTTAAAAGCAGGACTGATTCCTGAATAGAGCCAAGATCAAAAAATATCCGTGAATGAACAAGGCGGCAAGATGAAAGCAGATCCCCGATATCCGGAGCCAACTGTTGGAGCGTTAATCTTTAACCCGGAAGGAAAGCTACTTTTGGTGAAAACGCATAAATGGCACGGCAAATATACTATTCCCGGGGGTCACGTAGAGCTGGGAGAGCGATTGCTGGACGCCTTAAAGCGGGAGATTAAAGAGGAAACAAATCTGGAGATGATCGAAGCGGACTTTCTTTGTTTTCAGGAATTCATCTATGACGAGAGCTTTTGGGAGCAGCGGCATTTTATCTTCTTTGATTTTATCTGCCAGGTAGATGATGATAAAGTCTTGTTAAATGATGAGGCTGAGGAGTATGTCTGGGTTGATGTGGATGACGCCTATTCCTACCCGATTGATTCTTATCTTCGATATTCTTTGGAGCTTTACCAAGGACGATAATTTTAACCGGATTGATTCCCGGCTAACATTATTGCCTGATTCCGTGGTTATTGATTCGTGATCCTCAACCAAAGAGGAAAGTTTTGGGTAAAATAAAATTGAGACATTAATTTTATTTATGGAAAAAGCCTTATGAACAAATCGTTTGCTGCCCCTTGCTTGTTGGCAATTCTTGTTCTGAGCGCCTGCAATCTATCCCAGGACAATCCCCTGCCTGAGGGAAAACCCGGCGCTCTGTATACCGAAGCAGCAATGACAGTATCCGCCAAATTAACCGCTGATGGAATTGGAAAACCCCAATCTGCCCAAACATTAAGTCCAGAGGAAACCGTTTCACCAGCGGCGGGTTCCGTCATGCCGACCCTGACACACGGGGAAGGAGACGAATCAAAATCGGAGCCTTGCGACCAGGTAAAATTTGTAAAAGATGTTACTATCCCGGATGACATGAACCTTGCGCCAGGGGAGAAGTTCACCAAAACCTGGCGCTTGCAGAATGCCGGATCCTGCCCCTGGACGATCGGGTATCTGCTTTATTTTGAAAGCGGAGATTCTATGGGTGCGCCCGCCTCCCAGGAGCTCACTTCGGAAACAATCCAGCCCGGGGATACAGTAGACGTCTCGGTTGATATGATCGCCCCCCAAGAACCGGGCATGTACCAGGGAAACTGGAAAATCCGCAATGTAAAGGGGGACGGATTTGGAGTGGGTCCTTATTCCAGGGCATTTTGGGTAAAAATCACTATTGTGGAAGAGCCGGAATGATGTTTGATTTTTTTATCCCTGACAATTAAACCGCCTGGGGTAGTGGATCCATTCTTAATTCAGAGAAAAATTTGCCGTCTGGGATTCTCTCTCGATTCGCCGTTGAAATTTGCCTAAAATCGAGTGGAGTCGTCAGCTCTCAGAAAATAAGGTAGAATTAAATTGTACAGAAGGGGAAAAAATCGAGCTGAGTTTAAGTATCAGAGAATATCCCTGGTGGTAAAATAAGGGCTTATTCAGGAAGGAAAAATTTGTATGAGTGATAAAGAGTCAACTAAAGAGATCATAAATTCTTACCGGAAACGGAAAAGTCAGTCCTGGCAAAACATCTTACTCTTCGTCGGCACTGGGCTTTTAATTATTCTAGGCGCAGCATTATTAATATTTTGGCTGACCGGGACTCAATTGGATATCGGGGCGATCTTTGCATCCAAAACACCGACTCCGACGGTCACCTATACGCCCAGCCCGGTTCCGCCGACAGCAACAATCACATTAACGCCAACCGAATCACTTCCCACTGAGACTCCTTCACCCAGCCCGACACCGACCCGCTCTGGCGCAGTGATATACATTGCGGAAGAAAACGACACTTTTTTTTCTATCGCAGAGTATTTTGATGTAGATATTTTCACCTTGCTGGTATATAACGCAGGGGAGGACCGGCTGAACCTTGACCTTTCAAACCCAATTTTGTTTGTGGGTGACGAAGTTCTCGTCCCTGCGCCCGGCGCTACCGTGCCGACGCCAACACCCATACCATTCGATGTGCTGCCCGGTTTCCGCGTGGAATATATGGTCCGCCCGGGTGATTCTTTGGGCTCGATCGCTTATGCCCTGCGGAGCACAGTTGAGGACATTCTGAAATATAACGAAGACTTGGAAGATCCCAATGCAATCTATCCGGGGCAGATTCTCATTGTTCGGGTAAATCTGGTGACGCCGGTGCCTACCGATGAGGTGCCGACAACACTGTCCAACACGCCGGGTTCCATCTCGACTCTAACGCCCACACCGTAATTTTGAACAGTTTGGATTAATTAAGCCGGACTTACACGTCCGGCTTTTTCTTTTTAATGACAGGTTAAGTTGTCCAAGCCACCCTTTGATACGAGCTCATTTAATTCACTCTACTCAGTTTGCCTGTATAGACTTCTTAATAATTCACCTCGTGAGCAATCGTAGGGGCGACTCGATGGGTCGCCCTTCTGGCTTTTGGCACAACCTCTTTTTCCATTAATGACAGGAACGGTTCTTGACAGGAGAGCTGGGGGGTGAGTATAATGTCTCCAAACTGATAATGATAATTATTATCAGTAAGGAAGGTCTTTATGGAACCATCTGCGAAGGATCATATCCTCAGTTCCTGGCAGGATTCGCTACACAGGCACGGATTTCGCCTGACCCGCCCCCGCCGACAGGTGATGGAGATCATAGCTTCAAGCACTACTGCCCTCACTCCGCAGGAGATATATCAAAAATCTCTGGAAAGAGAAAAAATCCCGGGGATTGCCAGTATTTACCGCACTCTGGAGATGCTGGAGCAGTTGGGTTTAATCCAGCAAATTCACCAACCTGGAGGATGTCACGGTATTTGGCCGACTATTGAAGGTCATAATCATTATTTGATCTGTAGAGCCTGCGGGCAAATGAAAGTTATTGAGGGCAATGAGGATATCAAAGGTTATATTGCCAGAATAGAAGATCAGACCGGCTATCGGGTGGATGACCACTGGTTGCAGTTTTTTGGGACCTGCAGCGGCTGTCTGGATTAATATTGGACAGGGATATGATCATGAAAATCAACAAGATATGTGTGTTGCTTATATTTACCCTGGTGATATTGAGTGTGTTTTTGGTCGGTTGCTCCGTAAAGACGACATTGGTACCATCGGCAGCCGGTGAAAAACTCAAAGTAGTGACAACCACCTCTTTTGTAGGTGATGTGGTGGGAGTTATTGCTGGACAAGAGGTTGAGCTGATAGTGTTGTTAGAACCTGGTCAAAATCCCCATGCATATCAAACCGCCCCTCAGGATATGGTAAATGTGTCCGAGGCCGATTTGATCTTTGTCAACGGATTGGGTCTTGAGGAGTTCCTGGATGATTTGATCGCTGGAACAGGGAACACCGCTGCGATGATTATGGTCTCCGATGGGATTTTCCCCCTGGAGAGAGCAGAACAGGATCATGAAGATGAGGGTCAAGAGGGAGATGGAGGTCATACTGGCAGTGATCAGGACCCACATGTCTGGTTTGACCCTAACAACATCATTATTTGGACGGAGAATATTGCGGGTGCCCTGGCAGAAAAAGATCCCGAGAATGCTGATACCTATCTGAAAAATGCAGCGGCTTACCGGGAAGAGCTGAAAGAATTAGATGGCTGGATCCGGAATCAAGTGGCGCTGATCCCCCTGGAAAATCGGGAACTGGTGACAGATCACATGGTTTTTGGTTATTTCGTGGAGGAGTATGGATTTACACAGATTGGGGCAGTAATCCCAGCTCAAACGACTGAAGCAGAAACCTCAGGGCAGCAGTTGGCCTACTTGATTGATATTATCCAAGAAGAAGAGGTAAAAGCTATTTTTATTGGAGTAGATTTTGATCCCACACTCTCCCGGATTGTGGCGGAGGATACTGGAGTTGACCTGGTTCCACTCTATTTTGGTTCACTTTCAGCAGGAGCGCCTGCCGGCACCTATCTTACTTTCATGCGCCACAATGTTAAGACCATTGTAAATGCTCTGCAGTAGCTAGCTTGCCATAGGGATGGGTAAATCCGCTGGACATTAAGGAGTCTAATAGGTATGAAAAACATGATTAAAACTTTCCGAAGGAAATCCTTTTCGCGCCGGTATGCGCCGCATCAGTTGGATGCGCCGCTGCTGGCGTTGGAAAACGTTTCCGTTCGTCATGGAACCAGGACTGTGCTGGATAATATCTCGTTTGACCTCTCCCCCGGGGACGGGATTGCTGTTGTTGGACCCAATGGCGCCGGCAAGACCACGTTATTTCAGGTTATTGCTGGAATTAAAGATCCGTTCGAGGGAATTGTGCGAGTATCTGGACATGAGCCTGGCGGCCATACCTGTATTGCCTATGTGCCGCAGCGCAGTCAGGTGGACTGGTCCTTCCCGGCCACGGTTGCGGATGTAGTTATGATGGGACGGATTAACAAAATGGGCCCTTTCCTCTGGCCCCAGGCGGATGATTGGGAAATAGTCCGCCGTTCGTTGAAATTTGTGGATTTGATTGATTACTCCCAGCGTCAGATCAGCGAACTTTCCGGAGGGGAGCAGCAGCGCATGTTCATCGCCCGGGCCCTGGCCCAGGAGGCAGAGTTGATGCTGCTGGATGAACCCCTAAACGGGCTTGATGTGCCTGCCCAGGAGAGCATACTCACCATACTGGAGGATCTTCAGAAACGCAAGGTAACTTTCATGATCTCCATGCATGATCTCCGCCTTGCCGCTGAACAATTTAATCAGGTGATGCTGCTGAATAAGGAATTACTGGGATTGGGATCCCCGGAGGAAGTGTTCAGCAGGGATCTGCTGGTAAAAGCGTATCAGGGGCACCTGCACTTTGTGGAAGGGGAATTTGACACCCTGGCCGTGGGAGATGACTGCTGCGAAGGAGACCATAATGAACCTGCTTGAACTGATCCTTAACCCGCTTCAGTACTCTTTTATGGTTCGGGGAATGTCCGCTGCTGTGCTGACCGGCATCGTTTGCGCAGTTGTAGGAGTATATGTGGTGATCCGGGGAATGGCTTTTTTTGGTGACGCCCTCGCTCATTCCATTTTGCCGGGAGTCGCAGTAGGATACTTAATGACTGGCGGAGCCCGGGAGCCGCTCTTCTGGTGGGGAACCGGAACAGCGGTGATAGTTTCTCTGGCCATTGGGGCTGTCAGCCGGGGAGCAAAAATCAAAGAAGATACCGCGATAGGCATTATCTTTGCCGGCATGTTCGCTCTTGGCATTGCTATAATTTCCACTGTGAAAAGTTATACTGTGGACCTGACCCATTTCCTGTTTGGTGACGTGCTGGGTGTCTCTGGATCCCAGTTGATCACAATTGCTGCCTTCAGCGTGGTGATCTTGCTGCTGGTAATTGGATTTTACAAAGAATTCCTGGTGCTGACCTTTGACCCTACCCTGGCAGCCACTTTGAGGATTCCCAGCCGGGTGTTTGAATATCTTCAGCTGGTGTTGATTGCGCTGGCCATTTCGGTCTCTTTCCAGGCCGTGGGAGTTGCTTTAATGGTAGCAATGTTAGTGACCCCGGCTGCCGCAGCTTATCTGCTCACCAAGCGGCTGCCAGTGATGATGATCCTGGCAGCAGTGATCGCCTCCGCATCCGGCGTGATTGGATTGTATCTGTCTTATTATGTTAACGTGGCTTCCGGTCCCGCCATTGTGCTGACGGCAACCACCTTTTTTGTCCTGGCCTGGACTTATAAAACCCTGAATGGCAGAATACGGCAGGGAAGAGAGATGCGGGAGGTTCGTTAACCTGTTGGATTGGATTATGAGAGATTGTCCAATGCCCTCAGGATTTCTTCTTTGACCTGAGGATTTTCCTCGCCCTGGAAGGTTTCAGTCAACAATTTCTGGACATTTTCTCCCCCAATTTCACCCAACGCCCAGGCAGCATGGCTGCGGATAAGTGGCTCCTGGTCTTCCAGAGCAGTCGCCAAGGCTGGCAGGGAAGCCGAGTCTTTGAGGTTTCCGAGCACAACTGACACATTTCTTAAATATCCCCGGCGTTTGGCCCTCTTGATCGGGCTGCCTCTATAGCGAGCACTAAATTCTTCCTGGGATTGATCCAACTCGGTGACCAGGTTGACATCTAGCAACTCTGTCCTTGGCTGCAGTTCCTCTAAGATGTGTTGAGCCTCAGCGCCAGGCTTATTCCAGGGACAAACTATCTGGCAGATATCACAGCCAAAGATCCAATCCCCCATCAGGGGGCGCAGATCAAGTGGAATCTCTTTTTTATGTTCAATGGTCAGATAAGAAATGCAGCGATTGGCATCAAGTATATATGGTGCCTGGAGAGCGCTGGTGGGGCAGGTATCCAGACAGCGTGTGCAGCTGCCGCAAAAACTCTCAGTGATTGGCGAGTCATTGACCAATTCAATTCCCAGCAGGATCTCTGCCAGAAAGAAGTAGGAGCCGCTTTCTTTATTGATCAGAGTGGTGTTTTTTCCAATCCAGCCCAGCCCGGCTCGCATGGCCAGTTCGCGCTCCAGAATGGGACCAGTGTCGGTATACCAACAATTTGGGACCGGGTAGCCAACCTTCTTCTCCAGGAAATCCACCAGGCGTTTTAGTTTTTCCGGCAATACATGATGGTAATCTTGGTTTAAGGCATAGGAGGCAATATTTCCGCCCTTAAGGTTTCCTCTTGGTGCCGGATAAGGGGATCCCAAAATCAGGATGGATTTGCATTCTGGGAGGATTACCCGTGGATCCGAGCGCCTTTCCAGGGATCGTTCAGTAGCAATCCAGTCCATGGAAGCGTGAAAACCTTTGGAAAGCCAATCTTGAAATAAATCCAGGTGATCAGGGGGATCAGGCGAAGTCACTCCCACCAGAGGGAAACCCAGCCGGTTGGCTTCCTGTTTAACCTTTCGAGTGAGTTCTTTTTTGTCCCGCATATTAAGGAATCCAGGTTGGCGCGAAGCCGTTAATGATCAGCCGCATGTTGTTTGTACCATCCTTATTTATCAGCCAGATTTCCGGGGGATCAGATAATTTAGCCTGGTTGTAACGCACATAAGCCAGCTGATTGCCAGCGGGGTGCCAAATAAAAGAAGTATGATGGTAGTCGACTGAAGCGGTCAATGGGCTGGTTTGCCCTCCCTCAATATCCATGACCCACAACTGCCTACCGGGAGACCACTTTTCAGGATCGAGGGATTTTCTGCTGTAAGCCAGGAATAATCCCTGGGGAGAAAAACTGGGATTAAGATCTTCCAGGAAATTTCCTTGAGAGAGATCAACCACAGTTTCTTCCCTCAAATCGTACTGCAGCAGGTGCCTGGGAGCCAGAGTTTCACTGATAAAAAGGATTTCTGTGCAGACAAAATATCGACCGTCGGCAGACCATGATCCATCTCCGCCGGTTTCATTTGGGAGAGTGAGTTCCTGGGCAGTTATTGGATTCCAAAACACAAAATGCTGCCGGGTATGGTTGTAATAAGAGAGCCAATTCGAGGGTGACCAGAGGGGATTGTCAAGATGGTCTTCCGGAACACCGAGGGCAGTATGGGTGTTTTTCTCCAAGTCATAAATCCGGATTCCGGGCTGGACACCCGACTCCTGAGAGATAAATGTATAAGCCAGTAAAGCTCCATCCGGAGAAATCTGGGGAGAACGGCAAAACCCCTCAGAACATTCAATTGTGATTGTCGTAGTTCCGCTCAGACGATCCAAAGAGAAAATAAAGCTTTCTCCGTTTTCATCTATGACGCTGTACAGAAGGCTCAACCCATCAGGGGTAACGGTGTAATCAAGAATCCCGGTCTCCTCGGTGACCAGGGTTTGATTTTCCCCTGTTTCTGGATTCACCAGGTAAAGATTACTCTCCTTGTCAGCAGGCCAGAGGTAGGCTAAAAGCGGGGGGCTGATGGTTATGGTCCAGGATTTATTCCCCAAAACAGGCAGCTTAATTCGGGATCGGGCTTTTGAATTGAGTTGAACTGTAATGGATTCGCCTGACGGCCAGGATTTGTGGGGAATAAAAGTAAATTTGTTCAGCGCCTCATTCCAATTCAGTTCTCCAGGAAGGATAGGATCGATGTTGAAATCGAATTCTATACTTTCTGGATTCATTGGGCGCGAAAATGAAATAGACAGCGGCTGCCGTCCATGCAGAGGGCTGCCCTCGGAATCAAAATCCTCAACGCGTGGAGCAAGCAGCCAGGCGGTGAACAAACCAGCCAGCAGCAGCGTCGTTATCAGGAGGATGGTTTTTTTCCAATTCATTGATCCAATTATAATCGACATCTCCCAAGCCGTTTTTTTAAGACCATAGGTCAGATGTTTGATAATAAAACGCGGATATTACAGGTTTGACAGGCGAGAAAACCAGGGCTGACTTCATGGTAGAATGAACCCAATGAAACGCTGGCAATTCTGGGTTGGGATAGCCTTGAGCGCTGGGTTTTTGTACCTGGCACTGCGGGGGCTGGGTATCAGAGATGTATGGGAACCATTAAAATCAGCCCGGTACTGGTGGCTGCTTCCAGGAGTGGGGGTATATTTTATTGGAGTCTGGGTGCGGTCCTGGCGTTGGCATTACCTTCTTCGTCCTGTAAAATCGGTTTCTACTCCCAAAATATTTCCTATCGTAACTATCGGGTATATGGGCAACAATATATATCCTGCCCGGGCCGGGGAAATCCTTCGTGCTTTTGTCCTGAAACGCAAAGAGGATATCTCTATTTCTGCATCCTTGGCGACGATAGTGGTAGAGCGCGTCTTTGACGGGGTGGTCATGCTGGGGTTTGTCTTTCTAAATCTCTCCGAGTTATCAACGCTAACCGGAACTTCCGGCTTTATTGGTAGTATCCAGACCCTGGCTTTGTGGGGATCCGCCGCGTTTTTGAGCGCGCTGGCAGTTTTTTTGGCGGCCGCCATGTTTCCTGCCCCGGCGGAGAAAGTAATCACAAAATTAATCCAGATCCTGCTGCCTGAAAAATTTCGGCTGAAAGCAAATGATATTGTGCTGCGGTTTATGAATGGATTGGAATCCCTCCGGTCACCCAGGGAAGCGGTTATGGTTTTATTAACTTCAATCGTAATCTGGTTGCTGGAAACCGGAAAATACTGGTTTGTGATGCAGGCATTTGATTTTCAGGTCAGTTTTTTCGCATTAATGCTGATGAATGGGATCGTAAATCTGGCAACAACGATACCATCAGCGCCAGGTTATGTAGGGACGTTTGATGCACCAGGCATCGCTGTTTTAACAGCCTTTGGCGTGGACCAGGGAGTCGCCGCTGGATATACGTTGGTTCTGCATGCCGCTTTATGGCTGCCGATAACCCTTCTGGGAGCGTATTATATGCTGCGGGAGGGAATCCGCTGGCAGGGTGGAGAAGTCCTTGATTCAAAACCCGATTCCACAAAAGAGGGTTGATTTAGGCGTTATAATAAAAAAGACACCAAACTTAGGGGATAATGTCTCGCTGAAGGAGTACTGATTATGAACCCGGCAAATAAAAAAACACCCTATCGTGTACTCATTGCTGATGATGTTCTGGAAACACGCCGGAATACCCGGTTAATGCTGGCAGATAACCCGATGGTTGATATTGTCGCTATTGCGCACGATGGCCAGGAAGCTGTTGAGTTGGCTAAAAAACACCAACCGGATATTGCGCTGATGGACATTAACATGCCGAAGTTGAACGGATTTGAAGCTTTTCAGGAGATGCACCGAATTTTCCCGACCATGGCCTGCGTTATTATCTCCGCGGAGGATGACAATCAATCTTTCCGATCGGCGATGAATATCGGAGCACGTGAATACCTGGTAAAGCCTTTTACAGTCTACCAGTTAAATAACGCTGTTAAACGGGTGGGAGATATTGTGAAAATGGAACGCGAGCAGGCAGATGTGGCAGATCGCTTGCGCAAGCAGCGGGCGTCCTACTTGCTTCAGCTGGCCCATGAATATTCAAAATCAAGGCGGACGGACGATGAGGCGCTGGAGGTATTTGAACAGCTGGCAGCAAATCCACAATGTGAACTGCGCTGGCTGCGCACGCTGGCCATGCTGTACATTATTCGCCAGGAATGGCTAAAGCTCCAGGTTCTGTCAGGCCGACTTGCCCGGAAGTTTGGATAAATCCCCTAACCAAAGGACAGGTTCATGAAGATTGCAGTAATCGGCGCGGGATATACCGGTTTATCTGCCGCGTATGATTTCGCATGTGCAGGACATGAAGTGGTCATATTCGAGGAGAACGACCGGCCAGGAGGACTGGCGATTGGTTTTAAGGAACCAGAGTGGGATTGGTCAGTGGAAGCGTATTACCACCATTGGTTTGCTTCTGATCAACACATGCTGGGATTGATTGAAGAATTGGGTTTTTCTGAAAAAGTTCGTTTCCCCCGCCCCTATACAGTAATGCTGCATGATGGAAAATGGCATCCCTTCGATTCTGTGATCCAGGCGCTGTTGTACCCCGGGTTGGGTTGGGGAGTAAACAAGATCCGTTTTGGCCTGGTCGGATTGTATCTGCGTTTTACTAAAAATTGGCAGTCGATGGAAAAAACCACGGTGGATTCCTGGATGAGAAAGTGGGCTGGCGACAAAGTTTATGAAACCATGTGGGAACCAATGATGAAGGGCAAATTTGGATCTCATTATAAAGAAGTAAATATGGCCTGGATGTGGGCCAGGATTCATGCCCGAACCTCCAGGTTGGGAACATATCAGGGCGGTTTTCAGGCTTTTGCGGATGATATCTCCGAAGTGCTGGAAAAACTTGGTACGGACATCCGGTTATCAACACCCGTGAGGGGAATATCGGATCAACTGGTTGTCGAAACGGATAATACGCAGCAGAAATTTGACAGGATTCTGGTGACAACATCTCCCGGGTTACTCTCGAAGCTGGCACCTTCCCTCCCAGAATCCTACCATGCTGATTTAAAAGATCTAAAGAGCTTAGGCGCAGTTGTGTTGACGCTTTCCCTCCATTACCAGCTCTCAACAGCTGGATACTATTGGTACAACATTCCCAAGGATCAGGGGTTTCCATTCCTGGCTGTAGTGGAACACACCAATTATCTTTCTCCTGATTATTTTGGAGGAGACCATATCATCTATTGCGGTGATTATCGCGATCCGGATCACGAATATTTTTCACTCTCAAAAGAGGAGCTTCTGGAAGTATTTTTGCCGTCATTAAAGAAAATTAATCCTGATTTTGACCCTGGTTGGGTTAAGAAATCCTGGTTGTACCGAACAAAATATGGACAGCCTGTTCCTGAATTGAATCATTCTGGAAAAATACCCCCGATAGAAACACCGCTTTCCGGCTTATATTTTGCCAGTATGAGCCAAGTTTATCCCTGGGATAGGGGAACCAATTTTGCGGTGGAAATCGGCCGTCGAGCTGCTGAGTTAATGATGCGCAGCTCATAAATCCAGGAAAAGGGGAAAATTGAAGAGCGCCAAGCTATCCCTGGGGCTCTTTTTTTTGATAGATATCTCTAAGTAATATTCGCCAGACTCAGGCGAGAGTGATTTATGTCCTTTCTTTTGTGAGCTTCTCCACTAAAAAACAGCTTATTTTTTGAGTATAGTAGAGCCACACTCGGATACTACAGGTGTATCTTCCCTGGGGGATATTAGGGAATCATTGCGGCCCAGACTACGAGGAATTAAATGAACACGGATTTATTGAAACGCTTTGCGCTGATAGAAGGATTTACCGAAGACCAAATTAGTTTACTGCGTCCGTTGATTGATGATGTCACTTTTGAGGCTGATCAAGTGATCTTTGATCAGGGAGACCAGGCAAATTTTCTTTATTTTGTGCTGGAAGGAAAAGTATCTATTCGTTTTAACCCTGAAGATGGTCCTGTTTTATCAGTAGCGGAGGTGGATGAGGGAGATGTGTTTGGATGGTCCGCCGCTATGGGAAGTGATAGGTATACGTCCAGCGCTATCTGTACAGAATGTGGTATCTTTATTCGAATGAAAGGTGAAGAACTGAAAAACCTCTGTCAAGAACATCCTGAAACGGGTATACTAATACTGAACCGCTTGGCTGGGGTGATTGCCCAGCGGTTGCGAGGCACACACGAGAAGGTGGTTGAGCTGCTCCATCAGGGGTTGAATAATAAATAATCCGGAGGATACAGGAGATGAAAGAGGTACAAAAAGATCTTCGGAGTGAACAAATGGAACATCTTATAGAAAGCATCAGCGCTTATATTGAACAATATCATGGGGGATCTGCTGAGTTGATTTCATTTGAAGGGAATGTAGTTAAGGTAAAACTGGGCGGGGCCTGCACCGGCTGCCCGCTCTCAACAGCAACTTTAAATGGGTGGGTGCAGGGAACGATTCACCAGTTTTTCCCGGAAGTTTCAGTAGAGGCTGCCGACTAGCGGGACAATAAACATAAAATCAAGAGGAAGGTTTTTGAAATGAGTGCATTTTACGACTTCGTAGGCTTTGTTGGTTTATTTGTCCAGGTTTTAGGTTTACTTTTATTTGGTGTAACTACGGGATGGTTCACCCTCTACGTGATTAATCAACCGGAAAAGAACTGGCAGCTGCAGAGCATCGTTTATAGTGTTTTTCTGGTTTTTTCTGCATTTATGGTTAAATACCTGACTCCGGGAGCATTTGGCACGTTCCTGACAGGGGCTGCCGGAGCTATGATCTACTGGGGGTTGATTAAGACAAGAGATAAACCTGAAAAAAAGAAATAAATCTGAAATGAAAAGGGTTTCGCTATTGCAGCGAAACCCTTTTTTGATTCTTCTTTGATAGTTATTTTTAAAATCCGCTACAGCCCTAAAGTTTGATCAAGCATTTTTTCTACAGCCTGATATACCAGCGAATCGTCCTCCAGATCCACTAGCGGAGTGCCGGAGAAATCATATTTCATAACTTCCTCATCCACGGGTATTATTCCCAGGAAGGGGACATTGATGGAATCAATTTTTTCCTGGAGGGGTGGAGGTATTTCGCCGGGCAAACGATTGAGAATCAAGTAGGTATTCTCAACATTAATTTCGAGCTCATCTTTTAACGCCACAATTCGCTCTGCCGCCACAATACCCCGCAGGGTAGGATCACTGACTACAAATAAGTGCTGGACATCCTGGGTCGTTCTCCTGCTGAGGTGTTCCATACCGGCTTCGTTATCCATCACTACATAGGGATAATTATCACTGAGGGTATCCAGAATATCTCTCAGGTTGTGATTGACGGCGCAGTAACAACCCGGTCCCTCTGAACGCCCCATAGCGATCAGGTCAAACCGGTCAGACTCAATCAACAAAGAATGGATTTCATAGTCCAGGTAATCACGCTTGGACATGCCTCCTGCCAAGCTGCCGCGAGCAGCACCGCCAGCAGTCACAGAGTTCTGCACCTGTTTTAACATGTCCTCCCGGATCCCTCCCACTGTGGCATCCAGGTCAACTCCTAAAACCATATTGAGGTTGGCGCTCGGATCCGCATCAATGGCAAGGATGGGGGCATCTTGCTTATTTAATAAGTATTTGACGATCATAGCAGAGACGGTGGTTTTTCCTGTGCCGCCTTTTCCTGCCAGAGCAATGGTAATAGTCATAAAAGCGTTACTCCTCTAAATTATTTTTCGGGATAAGGTTCCAGTAATTTCTGAGCGATGTTTTGGGCAGCTTCCTTCAAAGAAGGTACATGGTCATAGACCGGCTCGCCCAGCCGGTCGGCATCAAGAACCCCCAGATCCATTGGAAGTATACCTAGAAGGGGAATCCCGGGGGATTCCCGCTCTAGAAACTTGAGCTCTTCTTCTGTTCGGACTTTATTGCCCACTAACCACAGACGTTCCAATCCGATATCTTTGGACAAACTTTTAATTTGTGCTGCGGTGCCCAGGCTGCGCTGAGTAGGTTCTACAACGACGATCATGGCATCCACAAAATCAACAGTTGCTCTGCCGAGGTGCTCTACTCCGGCATACATGTCGATTATTAATACTTCATCGTCTCTGAATAACAAATGGGTAAACAGAGTCTTTAACATGGCGCTCTCCGGGCAGATACAACCCGATCCTCCCAGGTCTACGCTTCCCATTTCCAACAGGCGGACTCCTTTGTGAGTGATACTGAAACGCTCAGGGAGATCATCCACGCGGGGATTTAGGGTAAAAAACCCACCCGAGGCTCCCGGTTTGGCGCCAGTCCGTTCCTCGATCAGTGCATCCATCTCTGCTATGGGATGAAGTTTTTCGCGCAGATCGTCAGGAAGACCCAGTGCGCCAGCCAGACAGGGAGATGGGTCCGCATCAACCGCAAACACATCTCGGTCCTGATCAGCATAATGCTGCGCCAGGAGAGCAGCTAGAGTTGTTTTTCCGACCCCGCCTTTTCCACTGATAGCAATTTTCATCTACTTCTCCTTCTAATAATTTAATCTTGGTCGTATTCCGGATGATCTATCTATTCAGCGATTAGTTTTCCAACCAGCATGCTTCCTAGAATAGCACAGGCATCTGTGGGTAAATGATAGTCTACTGTATCTTCAAATAAAAGCTTATAAGAAGGTGGAAACTCATCATCGCCTTGCCAATAAACTACCAGGATAGCTGCTTGCGGCAGTATCTGGTACTTAAAGGCGCCATCGCCAAAGGGTATTTTTTCTCCGCAAAGTTCAAGGCATTTATCTTCAAACACCTGATAATCCTGGTTAAAAAATTGGAGTATTTTGTTAGCAGTATATCCCTGAAAAGCCGCGTTGTAGAATTGCCCATCAGCTAACTCGGAAAACGAAATCCAACCCCCGGAAGGTGGAGAGCTTCTGGAGGTGAAAAAATAATATAAAATCATGGCTTGGTGGATAGGCGGCAGCGGCCGCTGCGTGACGGGATCTCTGGCGATATAATCCTCAGTGGACAATACTACTTGATTTCCCCAATAGGGAAATTCAAATCTGCCTCTGCCCCCGGCTCCTTCCTGGAAAGTTGTGCTGGTTGTAAACGCCAGCTGATTTTTGTCTGCTTTCAGCAATTCTAACCGCAGCTCGTCTGCCCGTCTTTCCAGAGGGGCTTGATCTTCATTCATGATTAGATCGCTCACGGGATTTTTTCCTCAGCAATATGTTCCTCAATTGCTTGTTTTAATCCACCCGGCTTAAAACCAAAAGGTCCTAATCCGCCGGAGTAGATGACCGTTCCCTCTATATTGATCAGATACAGCCGGGTTGGCCAGGCAGCGTAGGCTTTGTTTACAGGGTCGTCCATTTCGTCCACGTAGGTCTTGATGCCGAATTGAAGAGATTCTTCACAATCACCGGCTGCCCCTCGGCGTTCCTCAATGGTTTTTGGGTCATACAAATTCCGGGATGCTTTTGATCCGGACAGATTCAATAACGTGTTCATCAAACCTCTGCCAAACCACCAGCCATCCACAGGGTGGGCTTCCCTGATATAGACTTTGATGAATTGAAATTGGTCGCTAAATTCCTGGTAAAGGTTGTGGAGACTCACGGTCCCCTGAACATAGGGTGGTCAGGTAAAACTTCCAAATATCAGAGCAACAGGCTTTTTCCCCCGGAAATCGCTCAACCGGATAGTGTTTTCACCGCGGATATCGCTGAGCGTAAAATCCGGAGCAGGATCTCCAACCCGGGGAGCAAGTTTATTGTGGTGTTTTTGCCAGGCGGTAGCTTGTTGCCGATTTTGAATTGTATCCATTAATTCTCCAGCAAATTTTTATTTGAACAGTATCATACCACGGGCCAATCGATAATTCTTTTTGTGTCTGGCAGCTATCATAAATTTCTAATAAACCCATTTCCCACACTCAGTAAGCCTTGCCTATTGGTTTTGATTCCACATCTTGACCAGTTTCAGACAGGATGTTACACTTCCATCCGATCAACAAGGAAAAAGAGGAATTATGAACATGCTCAAAGTTAATCAAGGTATTTCCTGCGAATACGCAGAATTATCAGTGAGGTTTCCCTCTGCTTGAGCTTGTTTAATAGATAACATGTCTTCAGCTCCGGGAGCCGTAAACCTGGACTGAATCCCAAAAACAGGTCACGGGTGTCATATCCGCGGCCTGTTTTTAATGGCTCAGAAAGAGCCATGATGAAGGATGGGTTTCAGCTCAGAGAGCCGCAGGATCAGAAACAGGATAAAATAAGGAAGCTATGGCTATGAAAAAAATATTGTCTG
This sequence comes from Anaerolineales bacterium, assembly GCA_049644685.1. Classification (GTDB taxonomy): domain Bacteria; phylum Chloroflexota; class Anaerolineae; order Anaerolineales; family UBA11858; genus B10-G9. The sequence goes on along the minus strand of JBARSJ010000247.1, from coordinate 7,574 downwards.
ATAAATATAACGTTCGTCAAGCACGGATGGAGGATTTGCCCCGGATCCATCAGCTGGATCAGAAGAAATCCCTTCATTATCACGGCGTGCCGGGGTTCCCTCTGGCTCGATTACGGAATGAGTACGAGACGCCCGGATTCGAGATTGAAAAAAGCGTCCATCTGGTGGAAGACCAGGATGGGAAACTGGCTGCCCTGGTGGAAGTGTGGGACGAATCAAATCCCCCGGTGCATCCTTATCTTTGGATGTCCGTTGATCCGGATCTTGAAAATCAAGGCCTGGAACCCTATTTGCTGGATTGGGCAGAAGAAAGATCCTGGCAGGTTCTGGATCGAGTGGATCCTGAATTAAGGGTGGCCATGAGAACTCACTCAGATCATGCAATTGAATCCTGTGGGAACGCTAAGTTGACTGCGGGCATGAAACTCATCCGGCATGGTTTCAGGATGCGCATTGAGATGGAAGATCCGCCGCCGAAACCTGTCTGGCCCGAAAAGATATCCCTGCGGATGTATGATCCAGAAAAGGAGGCTTTTGCAGTTTATGAGGTTGACGATGAAGTTTTCCAGGATCATTTTGGATATATCAAGGAGCCCCCAGAAGAGGGCTACAAAAAATTTAAACATAGCATGACCGGGGATGACTCGTATGATCCTTCCCTTTGGTTTCTGGCTATGAATGGAGAGGAAATTATCGGTATTTGTTTGTGCCGGAAATACGGCACGGAAGACAAAGAGGCTGGTCACATCTCCAGCTTGGGTGTAAAAAGCCCTTGGAGGCGGCAAGGAATAGCCCTGGCACTGCTCCAGCACGCCTTTGGTGAGTTTTACCAACGGGGTAAGAGGAAAGAGTTGACCTGGGTGTGGATGCCTCCTCCCTGACGGGGGCAACGGACTTGTACCTCAAAGCGGGGATGTTTGTTTTGCGCCATTTTGATATGTACGAAAAAGAGCTCCGCTCAGGGAGAGAGGTAAGTGTTAGCTCTCTGGAAACATCAGGAAAATAAAAATGATTAACGGGGAAAGACAACCATGATCAAAACAGTGATATTTGACCTGGGCGGGGTTTTAGTCCGGACTGAAAACAAGCTGCCCCGTCAGGAGTTGGCTGAGAAACACGGGATGTCTTACCAGGAACTTAGCGACCTGGTGTACCGGACAAAAAGCGCTAATTTGGCCACTATTGGTAAGGTTTCAGCTGGGGACCACCAGCAAACAATCCTTAAAAACCTGAATTTGCCCTTAGATTCCTTTTCTGCCTTTGAAGACGAGTTTTGGGGTGGTGATAGGCTGGATACCCACCTGGTGGAATTTATCCGGGGCTTGAGGGGAGAGTACAGGACCGTTTTATTAAGCAATGCCTGGGATAATTTACGCAAGCTGCTGGAAGGATTGTGGAAAATTGACGGTGTGTTTGACGATATATTTATCTCTGCTGAGATGGGATTCGCAAAACCTGATCCCGCTATTTACAAGGTTGTGATTGATTCTCTGGGCCAGGATCCAGCAGAATTGATCTTTGTAGATGATTTTGTGGAGAATATTAAGGCCGCCCGGGAGTCGGGGTTAAACGCAGTCCATTTTCGAAACCGGGACCAAGCCTTAGCCGATCTCGCGGATTATCTGGATCTGGAAATTTAATTTAATGGCCAGAAAGATTTTTTTTGCCTTTCAATATTTGCTCAATAATCCACCCTGGGACACCGGTATTACACCCCCGGAAGTTTATCAATTCCTGGAGGAAAATTCTCCCGGCATGGCGCTGGACCTTGGATGTGGGACGGGGACCAATGCCCTGACCATTGCTGATTACGGTTGGAAAGTGACCGGGATTGATTATGTGCCTAAAGCGATCCGGATAGCCCGGAGGAAAGCCCGCCAGGCTGGTCTCGCAGACCGGGTAAAATTCCAGATTGGGGATGTGCTGGACCTGAAATCTTCAGAAAGGAAGCACGATTTAGTTTTGGATATTGGTTGTTTTCACAGCTTTTCAGGAATGGATATTGATCGTTATGCTAGAAAGGTACTGAACAGCTTGTCGCCTGGCGGAAGCCTGCTGCTTTATGCGCATCTGAAAAAGGATCCAGAATCCTCCCACGGGGCATCGGAAGAGGATATTAACGTACTGGGTAAATTCCTGACCCTGATCCAACGGCAAGATGGAGAGGAGAGGGCATCCAGGCCTTCTGCCTGGTTCCAGTTTCGGAAGGAAACTGGGGGAATTGTATAAAAGTTTAAAGTTCAAGGTTTAAGGTTTAAGATTGAAGGTTGATTTACTGGCTGGCATGAATCTATAGAAGAACATCCTCTCTTCAATAACAACCCTTAACTCATTGAGCGGAATGAAGCCCGCCAGGGCTGAATGCAGTCGAAATGCTGATTACAGTATATCCTCTCTTCGACTGCTACCGCAATTTCTGAGAAGTTTGCCCAGGCTGAACACCCGCTTCTTGTCATTCCGAACCCTTCGATTTTACTCAGGACAAGCTCCGTGAGGAATCCATAGTGGCTCAAAGAAACAAACCATGGAGTACTTGGAGATTGACTTGTTCTGCTTCCTAATCCCATTATGGATCCTTCGCTGTGCTCGGGATGACAGAAAGGGAGGGCTGGCTCCCTCCCTCGGCTACACTCGATGCCGGTTTTTACCCTGAGGGTTAAGAATAATAAGTCTCTCAACATTCAGCAGCACAGATTTCCCCCAGCCGTTGGACAAACTTTTCTGGATCTAATTCGGTCAGAAGCTGTTTCCTCTGTTCTAGCGATATTAAATATGGAGCCAGATAGCTTGCGGCGAATTTCCGGAACAGGATTAATCCTTTTTCCTGACCGTGAAACGACAACGAACGTTCCAGATGATCCAACATGACTTCCTGAACCTGATTAACCAGGATCTCATCCCGATTGAGTTTCGAAAAAATCCAGGGATTGTGGATGGCTGCCCGTCCGATCATCACTCCGTCACAACCTGTGATTTCCTGCATGGTCTGAATATCGCTGACTTGTTTAACCCCGCCATTGCCAATCACGGGGATATCTACTATCCTTTTTATTTCGGCAACTCCCCGAAGATCAGGTTCACCCTGATGTCCCTGTTCTTTGGTCCTGGCGTGGACAGCCAGCAAGGATCCGCCGTATTCAGCAATAATCCGGGCGATTAACACTTGATTCTGGCAGTCTTGCCAACCCAGCCGGATTTTCGCTGTGACCGGAACCTCCAGAGCCAGGGAAAGTTTTTTGAAGATGCGGGCGGTTTTTACCGGTGTCCGCATCAAACCTGCGCCAGCTCCCCTGCTGGAGATTGAGCGGTTAGGGCACCCCAGGTTTATATCAATAGCATCCGGTTCTTGTTCCTGGAGATGCAGTGCGGCCGCTAATAACTTGTCCGGGTCATGCCCGTACAGTTGGAAAAAAACCGGACGCTCATTATCTGTAAAGAATAATTTTTCCTTGATGTAGTGGGGGCGGTCGAGAACATCCTCAGCTTTAACAAATTCGGTATAGCTGATAGCTGATCCAAGTTCCCGGCAAAGGGAGCGGAAGGGCCAGCTGGAATAACCATCCATCGGTGCTAGAACGAGATTACCCCTAATTTGAACCTTCCCCGCGTGGAAGCCTTTTTTCAATTCCGGCATATTATTTTTTAATCAGAGCCTTTTCCAGGGCTTGATGCAAGGAACGGATTTCAATCACATCCAGGTTTTTTGGCCAGGATATACCACCGCTTCTTAATCGGCGGGGTATTACCGCTGTTTTGAATCCCAACTTGGCGGCTTCACCCAGGCGTTCGCTCATCCGGCTGGCCATGCGGAGTTCTCCGGAAAGGCCAATTTCTCCTATCAGGATGGTGTCAGCCTTAACCGGGATGTCCCGGACGGAGGAGGCGATTGCTGTGGCAACAGCCAGGTCCGCTGCAGGTTCACTGATTTTTAGACCACCAACAACATTTACAAAAACATCCTGATCAGCCAGGGCAATTCCAACCCGACGGCTGAGTACCGCAGTGATCAGCAACAGCCGATTAAATTCAATGCCATTGGGGGTCCTGCGGGGATTTCCAAACGTGGTGGGATTGGTCAATCCCTGGATTTCCACCAGGATGGGGCGGGTTCCTTCCATGGTGACCGCGATCGCAGATCCGGGGGCATTCACCATGCGTTCCGCTAGAAAGGCTTCAGATGGATTTGAAATTTCAATTAACCCGACTTCCTGCATTTCAAAAACCCCCACTTCCGATGTTGCTCCAAAACGGTTTTTGACAGTGCGGAGCAGGCGGTATGCCTGGTAGCGGTCACCTTCCAGATATAAAACCGCATCCACAATGTGCTCCAGAACTCTCGGCCCTGCAATCGCTCCTTCTTTTGTAACATGGCCGATTAGAAATATACTGGTGCCGGTTCTTTTAGCATATTCCCTCAGCAGGGAGGCGCTTTCGCGGATTTGAGAGATCGATCCGGCAGAGGATTCCAGCTGGGGATGGTAAGTGGTCTGGATTGAGTCGACGATCAACAGTCCGGGTTTAATTTCATCAGTATGAGCAAGAATTGCTTCCAGGTTGGTTTCGGTAACCAGGAGTAAATTTCCCGGTAATGAGCGGGGTTCTCCGCTTTGATCGCGGTGAAGGCGGTCAGCCCGCATTTTGATCTGGCGTTCGGATTCTTCTCCTGATACATATAACACTTTGATCTTTTCTGCTAACTCAAGAGCGATTTGCAGCAGCAGGGTGGACTTTCCGATTCCGGGGTCTCCACCGATTAAATTGATGGATCCGGGAACTAAACCGCCTCCCAGCACACGGGAAAACTCCTCGTGTTTTAACTGGATGCGGTTTTCTTCGTCGGAATGGATATCTCGGATTGGCCGCGGCACGGATGTTGCATTAAACCGGGAGAAGGATGCTGTTGATGAAGGGGTGCTTTTTTCTACCTGTTCTTCAACCAGGGTGTCCCAGTTCCCGCAAGTGGGGCAGCGGCCCAGATAGCGCGGATTGGTGTATCCACAATCCTGACAGACGTATTGTGCATAAGATTTAATCATGCATCCATTATAAACGGGTTTGTTACCCGGATGGGAACGGCAATGAAAAAATGGACAATAACAAACGGATTGACCCTTGTAAAAGAGAATAAACCGGTTATAATAATAACAGAACAAACGTTCTATATTGGTGCAATCAAGAAATTAGGAAATACCCGCCAGTCAGGAGTTTCCTTGCAGGGAGGTTTCAATGGATATAGGAATGCTGTGGTTTGATAATGATCAGAAGGCCAGCATACCCAGTAAGATTGAAAAGGCAGCCAGGTATTATCAAAAGAAATATGGAAAGAACCCCAATCTTTGTTATGTTCATCCCAAGATGGTAAAGGGGGAAGAGGTTAGGAAAAACGGATCCAACAAGTCATCCGATCCCGGATCTCTGCAAATTGGCAAAGTCCTGGTCCTCAAGAATGAAAAAATCCTTCCGGATCATTTTTGGATTGGAATCAGCACAGCTGAAGATCCGATCAGTTAGGGTGAGTGATATAGATTTCCCAGCTTCCCCAGTAGGATTCATCTGATTCGTTCTGACAGGTGGGTACCTCAATACCAGATATGATCAGCCCGCTGTCCGGAATCTCAACTTGATAAGTTAATCCCGGTTCAGCTGAAAAATCCGCATACCCCAGACCCAACTCCGGTTTTAGTCCCGTATAAAACATTTCTTTTGGATCTGTTCCCAAGGAGATCTGGATAGCCACGCCTGGAATGCCATCACCAGAGCTGTTGGTCGCAACGATCTGAATGAGTGATTCGCCCAGGGTGGGATCACATATAGGGGAAGAATCCTGGAGGATAAAGGGGAGAGATTCTGTAGGAAGCGGTGTTTGAGAGCTAACTGGCAACTGGGTGGAAGTGGCAGGGCTATCCGGGTCATTTTCCCCATTTTCCTCTGTATTTTCAGACAGGGTAGTAGCTGCAGCAGTTCCCGCAGGCGGGACAGGCGGGTTCTTTGCCTCTTCAGAGGATTGAAGTGCCGCTGATAAATTAGCGAGGATGACAGCCATTTCATGATCTCCACCCTCGGCTAGAAAACGTTGTGCCTGGGCAGCTAACGCCAAGGCGGATTCATCATCGCCTATTAAATTCAACCGGGCTTCTGCCCGGGGAAGATTATTGTTGGCCTGGTATGCCCGCGAAATCAATAAACGGTAGATATCCTTATAGTCTGTTCTCAGTAAGCTTGGATGGGTATCCACCTGGGAGACTGGAGATATTACCCAGGAGTAAACTATTCCCAAGATTAAACCGAGGATCAAACCCGTTAATATATACCAGTTCCCGCGATTTTGATCCATTGGATTAATTATTCTCCTTCATGGCATTGTGCAGATCGCGCAGCAAGAACATGTCCGGAAGAGTATATTCAGCCTGGGAAGCGAATTTTAACGACTCTTCAATGGTATGCAGCGGGGATTTGTTTTTTAATAAAGTTAACCGGTTCATCGCCCAATCAATATCATTGGATTGATGATACACCTCTGCAACCATGAGGGTGTAATCGGTTTTATAGTCAATTCTCAGGGTGTCGAGAGAGGTGTCCTGATAACTTACAGGATTAATTACCCAACCGTATAGTAATCCCAGCCCTAAACCCAGGAGCAGTACAATAAAAAAAAGTGTCCAGCGTGACATGGTTCACCCCTTTCAAATTCGTCCTCCTAATTGTGCCATAGAGAAAGGGAACGGACAAGCCATCTTGCCTTAAAAGAAAGAAAGAAATGCCTTCAAAGCTAATGTTTCATAGTCTGTTAAGGGATTGTTAGAATAGAATCACGCTTCTTGACGCTGTTCAGAGCTGATGATATAGTTACCGCGGAGGCAGTAAAAATATGGATAACCAGCACAGGGAAGATAGAGCGAATCAACCCCCAAAAGAACACCCCACAGGTTTCTTATCTGGTTTCCGAAAACTTCTGGGAAACATTCTGGAGGGAGAAAACGGAAAGCGGATAGCGACTATAGCGGGAGTGGTTCTACTGGTAGCGATTGTTGTCGTTGCCATGAGGGCTTTTTATCTTAATTCACAGAATGCCCCAGGAAATTTATCTGTTTTTGCGGAAGAAACGGATGAAGGCGATCAGGTTGAGGGTCAGACCGGAGCCTCAGGTGGGCCTTTGGAAATGCCCAGTTTTATTATTGATCAAGCTAATCTCCAGTATGGCATCCAGCGGGTAGCTTTAATTCATACCTCCATTCCTACCAGAGCCCGGGTGGATGTGTTAGTTTATACGGTAGAACAGGGTGATTCATTATTTGGTATTGCTGAAACTTTTGGGTTAAAACCGGAGACTATTTTATGGGGTAACTTTGATACCCTGGCAGATAATCCGCATACACTTCAACCTGGTCAGGAATTGAATATTCTCCCAATTAACGGTACTTACCACGAGTGGCGGGACGGGGAAAGTTTAATCAAGGTTGCTGAGTACTATGGTGTTGATCCCCTGGAAATTATCCAGTGGCCAGGCAACAAGATTGACATTTACGATTTTGATATTGATAATCCCATTTTTGCAGCCGGACAGCAGTTAATAG
>JBARSJ010000246.1:0-5587 GCA_049644685.1 Anaerolineales bacterium | reverse complement strand
AAACTGATGAAGAATGATAATTGCATATAATGATTCCTATAAGAATCATTATCAAAAAAAAATTGGTAACGCCTGATTTCGAATTGGACGGGAGGATTGAACATCCTTTCCATGGGGGTAATTTCCGTCCATCCTCTCGATGGGATTGACCAAGAACTGTCTATCAAGAGCATAAAATCCACCCTTTCCACCCTATTTGCACCACGGTTGCACCAGAAACCCACCCAAATCAACTGGTTTGGCGGCTCGGGTATCTAAATAAACTCAGCATTTAATCCCATATCCATTTATCCTCTCGATTCACCCTTTTATCGGGACTCGAAGCCCTACTCTGCAGGCAGCCCCAATTATCTTGTGGTTTAGACATCTATTTGGTCCGTTCATTCCATTGATCCCAGGTAATCTGCAATCTCTAATGCAGAAGAAGAACTGCTTGGAACCGTGACTTTATTACGATATTCGGGTATTATTATCTGGTTTGCATTTTCAAATGCCTGGATAAACTTTCATCTATCATCAACTTGTACAGGGGTATATATCCAATATGGATATAAAATCAATCAAATCAATTCAAAGCTCCAAATTTTATTTATTCCTAATCCTGATGGGCTTCTTATTAGGGTCATGTAAAGGAGCCCATGAGACACCCAAAAATCCCCTTTCCCCTGACGATATTGATACTCCGATCGTTAATTCTTCCTCTGAACAAGTAGCTCTGGCCCCACACCCTATCAAAGATATCATTAATGGAACACACCTCCGTTTTGAACGCATCTCCCTGGAACATGGCCTTTCTCAAAGCCACGTGTTAAGTATGCTCCAGGACAGCCAGGGGTTCATGTGGTTCGGCACCGAAGATGGATTGAACAAATACGATGGCTATACTTTTACTATCTACAAATTCGACCCAGAAAACACAAACAGTTTGAGCGATAACTGGATTATAGCAATGCTTGAAGATGATTCTGGGATTCTGTGGATAGGAACCAGGAATGGGGGACTGAACGCGTATGATAGACACTTGAACCAATTTACGCATTATCAAAATAACCTTGAGGACCCCAACAGCTTGAGCGACAATGAGGTTACATCGATTTATCAGGATCGAGAGCATACTCTTTGGGTTGGCACAAAAGACGGCCTCAACAGATTTGATCCAGAGGAGGAGTCTTTCACCCATTACCAACATAACCCCAACGACCAAAATAGCCTTAATTCCAACACTGTAACTGAAGTATTCGAAGATCAGAATGGCATATTGTGGGTAGGGACTGAGGACAATGGGCTGAACAGCTTTGATCGGAAAACTGAACGTTGGCGGCACTACGTGCATGATCCCGAGGACCCGAATAGCATAAGCCAAAACAATATTTCAGCCTTAGCTGAAGACCAGACAGGGGACCTTTGGATTGGAACAGTTGGGAGTGGGCTCAACAAACTCGTCTTGGTCAAAGCTGAAGGAGCTGATCCAGATATTGAGCGGTTCATTCATTATCAACACGATCCCGATGATAGAGAGAGTTTGGGAAATGATGAAATCAAGGCAATATACCCAGACGTGGATGGCACACTCTGGGTTGGGACACATGGTGATGGGCTAAATAGGTTCTTTCCGGAAACAGAAACTTTTGCGCAGTATGGGAATGATCCAGGTGATCCGCACAGTATAAGCAACGACTTTGTCTCTTCCATCTACCAGGATCTTGAAGGAGTCCTATGGGTTGGAACTGAAGCTGGAGGATTAAACAAACTGAATATGGGAAGATGGAATTTTGCCCACTTCCAAAACGAAACGGACAATCCCAACAGCCTTGGCAATAACATGGTTCGGGCTGTATTTGAGGACCAGGAAGGCGTCCTGTGGGTCGGGACCCTCTTTGGCGGCCTTAATCGATTTGATCCACAGACTAATGACTGGCGTCATTATCGCCACTCTCCAGACGATCCTGGAAGTTTAAGTACCGACTGGGTTTCAGATATTTATCAGGATCACTCAGGGGTGCTCTGGATAGGAACAGATAGTGGATTAGAGCGATATAACTCAGGAACAGAGACATTCACCCTTTATCAAGCTGAACCTGGCGCTCCTCCACACACACCCAGCAATGATGTCATCACGATGCTCCAGGAAGAAGATGGCAAGTTCTGGATAGGCACGATAGGTGGCTTGTATCAATTCAACCAGGAAGAGGAAAGTTGGAGCCAGCCTTTTCCTGCCAAGCCAGGTGAAACGGCCAGCCTGGGTAATTCCCTCATCTGGACAATTCAGGAAGATCACGAAGGTGTGCTCTGGATTGGCACATTGGGTAGTGGTTTATTTAGTGTGGATTCAAAAAATGATGCTATCGCCCATTATCAATACAACCCCGATGACCCAAATAGTATCAGCAGCGACATTGTTGGATTAATATTTCAAGACCAGGAGGGGATACTCTGGATAAGCACTCAAATTGGACTGAATAGATTCGATCCGGAAACAGAGACTTTCACTCATTATTTTGAGAAAGATGGAATGCCAAATGATGCAGTCTACTGTGTAATGGAGGACGCCCAGGGATACCTCTGGTTAAGTACCAATCTAGGTTTGTCCAGGTTTGATCCCCGGGAAAAGACTTTCAAAAACTATGATGAAAGCGATGGCCTTCAGAGCGATGAATTTAATAGTGAGGCCTGTTATACAAGTGACACCGGAGAAATGTTTTTCGGTGGCATTTCTGGTTTCAATTCTTTTATTCCTGATCAAGTACTAGATAATCCATATATTCCACCGGTTGTGATCACTTCAATGACCATTAATAATGAGGAATTTGTTTTGGCGAGTGAAGAGAACCCCTATCGCGAACTTACCCTGGATTGGCCGGTAGACTCAATTGAGTTTGAGTATGCGTCGCTCAGCTTCGCCCAACCAGGAATAAACCAATATGCGTACTACCTGGAAGGATTTGAGGATACGTGGAAAGAGGTAAGTAACAGGCGTTTTGGTGAATATACAAATCTGCCCGGGGGGTACTATACTTTACGAATCAAAGGCTCGAATAATGATGGTATCTGGAACGAAGCGGGAGTTTCTGTGCAAATTATCGTAGTGCCGCCATTCTGGCAAACCTGGTGGTTTTATGCCATCCTGGCAGTTGCCATTTCTGGAATCGGGTACGGAGGATTCCGGCTCCGGGTCCGGAGCCTGGAAACCCGCGGTAGAGAACTGGAATCCCAGGTGGAGCAACGCACATCTGAGCTAATGCAGGTTCAAGCCGAGCTTCAGCAATCGGAAATGGATAAGGCCGTTTCCGAAGAACGCAATCGCCTAGCGCGTGACCTTCATGATTCAGTAACACAATCAATTTATAGCCTTACACTTTTTTCGGAGGCTGGGCAGCGCATGATCAAAAGTGGAGATTTCGTCCAGGTAGAGGAAAATCAAAACCGTCTTGGAGAAATCTCGCAGCAAGCGCTGCAGGAAATGCGTCTCTTGGTCTATGAGCTGCGGCCACAGATCTTACAAAAAGAAGGGCTGGTTGGCGCTTTGGAGCACCGTCTGGCAGCTGTCGAAAGAAGAGCAGGCATCAACGCCCGAATGCACGATGCCCAGCAGATAGATCTGCCCCAAAAGATCGAGGAAGAAATATTCTATCTATCTATGGAGGCCTTAAATAACGCCTTGAAACATGCTGGTGCTTCCGAAGTTGTTTTATCTCTGGATTCTGAACAAGATAGCCTCACCTTGAAAGTTGAGGATAATGGGCGGGGATTTGATCCAGAGCTGGCTAGCAGCCAGGGAGGGATAGGTATTTCGAGCATGATCGAACGAGCGGAGAAAATTGGCGGGAGTTTCTCCATTCAATCTGAAACAGATGCAGGAACAGTAGTTAGTGTTAAAATTCCACTGGGTGCGGATCATGCATCCAGTATTGATGAAAGTGAGGAGAAATGATGATTGATAATCAGACTCAGCCAGCGGTGATCCGTATCCTGATCACTGACGATCATGCTATCGTCCGGGAAGGCCTGCGAACATTGATCAGGACAGAACCTGGCATGGAGGTGATAGGAGAAGCCGCCGATGGAGTTGAAGCAGTGCAAATGGCATGTGATTTGAAACCAGATGTGATATTGATGGACATGGAAATGCCACGAATGGGTGGCTTAGAAGCCATCCAGAAAATCAAAGATCAATGTCCTGATGCGCGAATCTTAGTGTTGACCAGTTTCTCCGATGATGAGACTGTTTTCCCGGCGATCAAAGCCGGAGCGCTTGGCTACTTGCTCAAGAATACATCTCCAGACCTGTTGCTGAGCTCTATCCGTGATGTGCATAAGGGAAACTCATCTATCTCAACAGATATTGCTACCAAACTAATGAGCGAACTCCAGCGGAGGTCTGATCTTCCGCTTACAAAAGAGCCGCTTACCAAACGCGAAATGGATGTGCTCAAATTGATCGCCGAGGGAATGACAAATCAAGAGATCGCAGATCAGTTGGTGATATCTGAAGGGACAGCCCGAACCCATGTCAGCAACATCCTTTCCAAGCTCCATCTGGCAAACCGCACCCAGGCAGCACTTTTCGCCCTGCGCGAGGGGTATACTCCCTTGAACCCATAATATGTATCTACAACATTAATCATAGAAGGAATATGTATTTTGCAGAGAAAGACCGCTATTAAAGCGGTCTTTTTGTTTGAGGGAAAATCTATCATTTAGAAGTTCTCCTGATTGTCACTGCCTGCTACCATCAGTGCAGATAAAAACAATCAAAGAAAGAGAGATTGAATTTGAACAAGATCACCTTAGCTCTAATCATCGCAAAACCAGGACATCTTCGGAATGGACTTCAATCCTTGCTGAGGACTGTGCCGCAAATAGAAATCCTCGCTGAGTCCAATGACCCTTCGATCCTCTTGAAAATAGAAGAGACATTCCCGGATTTGATTGTAGTGGATGGGGCTTTGATTGACGAAGATAAGTGGTCTGTTTTGACAAAAATAAAGGTTGATTGGCCGGGCACCAAGGTCATTTTGCTTACAGAAAACGATCAACAAGGGCACTCAGCCAGGGAAGCAGGCGCAGATTATTTCCTTCTGAAAGGATTCCCTGCGACCGAGCTTGTCCATCTTGTTGAAACTTCGCTGATTCAAGATTCGCGAGAAGAAATTGACTTGTCCACAAAAGAGTAAGATCTGGATGCAAGCACAGCCATTAATAAATTTCATTGGGCATTTGAAGGCACAACCTGAAATCTGAAAAGGCATGGTGTTATTTATTGCCAGCATTGTTTCAAAATACAAATCGGCACACTTATAAAAGGAATGAGAAAAATGAAAAAAATAATTGGATTTGGAGAAAAAGTTGAAGGATATGACATTCTGGTTCTAAATGAACGCGAACTAAGGGCAACCGCGGGCATCCTATTCCTAATCATGTACACCTCGATAATGATCGTTATTTTTGAGAATCAATATTTAATGCTTAAGTATGCGATTTTCATATTTCTTACGGATTTTATTATTCGCGTATTCGTAAATCCAAAATTCTCTCCCACATTAATTATAGGCCGGATGATCGTCAAGAATCAGGTTCCTGAGTATGT
>JBARSJ010000245.1:0-1832 GCA_049644685.1 Anaerolineales bacterium | reverse complement strand
ATCATAGGTTCCTGGTGTCGCGTAAACGAAAAGGCTCGAATGATCCTCGAACCATCCCATCCAGTCTACACTATCACCTCTACGCAGCCAAACCTCACCATTAATAGTTTCATCACCGTATATATCTTTTGCATGCAGCTGTATCGGTGATAGAGATTCCGCACTGGCTGAGTTGTAGCCCAGACTCCAACCTGTCTCGCTGATAAAAGTCTGTACTCCCGTGAGGTCCACATTATATGTATCGACTGGCAGAGATATTGATTCAACATATCCCCCCATCACTGAATTTGTGTGACTGACTTTCGTGCCACCAGAAGTATAGACATGCATATCCGGGGAAAGAAGTGGATCCCCCCTCATGTCAAATACCATCGTACAGATCACACCCCCCGGGCAGGAATAGCTATTCAGAGAAAGGATAAGGTTTTCGCCGCTTCCATCCAGGGCTGCAAGGAGATTACTCTCTTTAGAGTTACCACTCCAGCTCATCGTCGATGCTGAGCTAGTGACAGGTTCTTCATATTTAGTGACCCCAATATGGTATTCTGTCCCCGCTGTGCCATAGAAAATGGATCTGGATTGGCTTCCTGTGTAATCGTCATTACAGGCGTAAGGATCAGCGCCTCCATTTTCATAAACATGGATAACGGTGTCATAATCACTTCCACTGGTATCGACATCATAGAAACCAGATACTGTAGGAGTGAACTTATACCAGACACTGGCCACACCAGGGGCACAAACCAAATCGGGTTCACCCCCTTCTAGAGTTGCACCACCTATGCTTTGATCAAACGTAAAAGGCACAGAAGGGATCTCGATTGCATCATAGATATCATCGTTATCATAGCCATATCCCCCGATAGTGAAGTTATAGGGATATTTAGTATAGTCATCACTGTAGATAATTACCTCAGCCTCAATATACCCCTGTTCAATAGGATCAAATGTTATATCAAAAGTGGTCGTTCCACCACTAGCTGAGATAGGAGAAGATGGTTGACTTGTAACGTAAAATCTATACCCATCGATCCGAACATAGGGGATGGCATAGACCGGGTCATCAATAAGATTCAATTCCCATTCCCCAGTATTTTCGATAGTAAATGTTCGCGTGATCGTCTCGCTACCGATAACCGCATTTCCAAAATCCGTATGATCGGCTAGGCCTGGAGTTGTATCACCATCAGCAATAGAATATCCATTTCCTTGGACATCCATTACAGGTGGTCCAACTGCATACTGCTCATACCAGGCTATTTTTCGATCTTCAATAGATGCAGAGAGCACGTCCAGGTCCCCGTCCCCGTCCACATCAGCCACTACTACCGATGCCGCACCATTTGCATCTGTTGTTATGGTACGAGTAGAGAAGTTCTGACTGCCGTCATTTTCATACCAGGCTATTGTGTCATCATAATTAGACGCTGAGAGCACATCCAGATCCCCATCCCCATCCACATCACCAACTGCCACCTCACGAGCTCCATCCGCAGATGTGGTGATGGTGTGGGCGGTGAAATTCTGGCCCCCGTCGTTCTCATACCAGGCGATCTTGTCATCACCAGGAGAAGCAGAGAGAACATCCAGATCCCCATCCCAATCCAGGTCAGACGTAATGACCGATCGAGCTCCATCTGCTGTCGTTGTAATAGTGTGGGCGGTGAAATTCTGGCTGCCGTCATTTTCATACCAGGCAATCTTATCATCAGAATAGGATGCAGAAAGCACGTCCAGGTCCCCATCCCCATCTACATCACCCACTGCCACCGAGCGGGCATCCACCGCATTTGTGCTGATGGTGTGGGTGGTGAAGTTCTCCCCCCCGTCGT
>JBARSJ010000244.1:0-4356 GCA_049644685.1 Anaerolineales bacterium | reverse complement strand
CTCTATTCCTGATCTGTGCCAAATTGACAGGGGGAAATAAATGCTTATCTACCTCATCGGGAGCAACTTCGGTTATAGCTGGCAGAGGGGAAACCGCCGGAGTACAACCCATCAAACATCCGACTCCGAAGATTGCCAGTACTATTCCCCAGACATATGATTTCCCCATCCTGTCAGCGTAGCTTTGTCTGAGTTTAATTAATTGGGCGATATAGTTGTTTCGGAAATTATTCATAGAGATCAAATATTGATTTAGCTTAAATGATATGTAGAATCTATCCCACCGGGAATTTCAGGTGAAGACGCTAGTTACGCCTGATAAATCCAGAAACTGGTGACAAGTTAAAACTGGATTTGTAGAATTTGGGTAATTATTATTATTTGAAATTATATCTTAGGAAATGGGGGGTTCTGCAGAGGAAGGCTTGCATTGTTGTCAGGTGCTGAATTATGACACAACTCAACTAATGCTATTGATCAGGATATTAGATTTCTTCTGATTTTGGGGAATATCCCAGGGGAAAAAGCCCTTGAAGCACCTTCGACTACACATGTAGTGGGATTATCAACCAGGTAGGTGGGCACGCCCAGTTCTTTAGTCAGCAGTTTCTCCATCCCGGGAAGCAGCGCTGAGCCTCCGCTGAGAGCTATACCCCTGTCAATGATATCTGACACCAGCTCAGGGGGCGTTTTTTCAAGAACTTTCCGGGCAGTCTCTACGATTTCCTTTAACGGATCCTTTAAGGCTTCAACGATTTCCCCTGTAGTTAATGTTAAGGGTTGAGGTAATCCGGTTACCTGATCCTGTCCCTGAACCTCGATACCTGCCTTTTCATTCATCGGGACAGCAGCACCTATCTCCAATTTTATCCTTTCCGCAGTTGGTTGGGCTATGATCAGTCCGTACTTCCTCCTCACGTAGGTGGCAATCGCTTCGTCCAGGTCGACTCCCCCTTTCCTTAAAGTAGCGGCAGAGACAATGCCAAACATCGCCAACACAGCTGCCTGGGTAGCTCCCCCTCCAAGATTTAAAATCATATTACCTGTAGGGGTATTGATGGGAAGATCAATGCCAATGGCGGCGGCCAGGGGCTGTTCAATTAAGAATACCTCTCGGGCACCTGCTTCCAGCACTGCTTCCTGGACAGCCCTGCTTTCAACACTCGTCACCCCATAAGGTACAGAAACAATTATCCGGGGATGAAAGAGTCGAATCGGGCCGGTTACTTTCTTAATCATATGTTCCAGTAATTTCTGGGTAATTTCATAATCAGCGATTACGCCGTGCTGAAGAGGATGGGCAATTTCCAGCGAATCCGGAACTCGCCCAAACATTTCCTTGGCAGCTTGTCCAAGTTCAACAATTTTTTGTTCGTCAATTGCGATGGCAACCACAGTAGGTTCACGTTCTAATAAAACCCCCTCTTCGGCAATCATCGTATAGTATGTGCCTAAATCGATTCCAAATTCTTGCGAAAATAATGCCATATTAATCCTATTCCGATTTGCCCATTCCGGGTGGTCGGGACCGTTGTCCGCGTTTTCTGTACTGCTCCGCTGTTTTTAATCTTAATGTTGACCGTTTCAATGCTGCTTCAATTCGGAGATATCGTTCCGGGTCTGTGGGTAGTTCTCCCTTAAGAAGCTGACTGGCACGTTCCATCGCTTCTTCAGCTCTCTTGACATCAATATCTTCAACGTTTTCTGCAGCATCTGCCATTATGGTGACAATATCTGGTTGAACTTCAATGAAACCACCTGTGACAGTAAAAACATCTTCCAGTTCACCACTTTTGACGCGGATTACTCCCAGCTCCAGGGTCGAAAGGAGCGGAGCATGTCCGGGCATAATTCCCATTTCTCCTAACGATCCAGGAACGATCACAATGTCTGCTTCACCTTCAAAAACCAAACGATCCTGAGATACAATTTCACACCGGATAGGCATATGATTCGCTCCCGATCCTAGACAGAAGAAATTTTGTCAGCTTTTTCAACAACTTCATCAATAGATCCCACCAACATAAAAGCATCTTCAGGTAAAGTATCATGTTTTCCTTCCAGAATCTCCTTAAAACCACGAATCGTTTCCTGGAGGGGTACATACTTACCCGGCAAATTCGTAAACTGTTCTGCCACAAACATAGGCTGAGAGAAGAAACGCTCAATTTTCCTGGCTCTTGAAACTGCGATTTTATCATCCTCACTGAGTTCATCCATACCCAGAATGGCAATAATATCCTGCAGATCTTTGTATTTTTGGAGTACTTCCTGCACCCGCCGGGTGGTTTCATAGTGCTCCTGCCCAACAATATTGGGATCCAATATTCGAGAGGTCGATGTCAGTGGATCTACAGCCGGATAAATGCCTTTTTCGGAAATGGAGCGCTCAAGCGCAATAGTCGCATCCAGATGAGTAAAAGTGGCAACCGGTGCTGGGTCAGAATAATCATCAGCAGGCACATAAATGGCCTGCATAGATGTGATTGAACCGGTTTTTGTACTGGTAATCCGCTCCTGCAGATTCCCCATTTCCGTTGCCAGGGTCGGCTGGTACCCTACAGCGGATGGCATGCGTCCCAACAAGGCAGAAACTTCTGCACCTGCCAGGCTGAAGCGGAATATATTGTCAATAAACATCAATACATCCCGCCCTTCATCCCGGAATTTTTCTGCTAAAGCTAACCCGGTAAGGGCTACACGAAGCCGTACTCCAGGGGGTTCATTCATCTGTCCAAAAACCATTACTGTGTCTTTCATCACCCCGGACTCCAGCATCTCCCGGTACAGCTGAGTCCCTTCTCGTGTTCTCTCGCCTACACCGGCAAACACCGAATTTCCTTCATGTTCGGTTGCAACCGACCGGATTAATTCCATAATAATGATGGTTTTCCCTACGCCGGCTCCACCAAACACACCGGTCTTCCCGCCTTTTGTAAAGGGGGAAACCAGGTCAATGGACTTAATCCCGGTTTCGAAAACCTCAACGTCTGTGGATTGCTCTTCAAATCGCGGAGCCTGGCGGTGAATAGGATAGTATTCATCCGCTTTTACTTCTCCCTTTCCATCGATCGGTTGACCCAGTACATTTAATATCCGGCCTAAAACTTTTTCACCTACCGGTACCTGGATTGACGCCCCAGTCGCCGAAACTGCCATCCCCCGACGAAGACCGGGGGTCGGACCCATGGCAACACAACGGACTTCTCCTGCCCCGAGGTGATTTTCAACTTCCAAGACCAGATCTTCTCCGTCTTCTCTTTTTACAATTAACGCCTCATAAATATTTGGTAAATCGTTTACCGGGAATTCCGCGTCAATCACTCCACCTTTGATCTCGATGATCCGTCCGGAACCTTCTGTCATTACACCCTCCAAAAATAAATATCTTTCTGCTAACTTCTTATTCCGAGTACTCCAGAGTTATATCTCATCTCATTTGGAAATTGCTTCTGCTCCTCCGGCAATATCCAGCATTTCATTTGTGATCGCCTGTTGACGGGCTTTGTTGTATTCCAATTGCAATGCATCTGCCAGGGCAGTTGCATTATCAGTGGCATTTTTCATAGCCACCATCCGGGCTGAATGCTCACTTGCCAGGGATTCAATCACAGCATGAAATACCTGCAGGATAGTAAAACGCGGGATTATCTCATCAAGGATTGATTTTTGATCTGGTTCAAAGATATACCCGCCAATCAATGGCACAGTCTCATCAAAAGCCTTTACCCTTTCATCTACATCAGTTTCCAGCGGCAGCAGCTTTTTTACTACTGGCTGGTGGTTCATTCGGTTGACGAATCGGGTGTAAATCAAATAAACTTCCTCGACCTCATTCCTCAGGAATGTGTCAACTGCTAATCTCCCTACTGGTGAAATATCGTTATATGACGGCTCTGCAGGTAAGTTACTGAACTCCGCCATGATTTCCTTTCCCCTGCGGAGCAGTAGATCACGCCCTTTTTTTCCAACTGTAATATACTGAACCGGGACCTCTATTGATTTAGACCAGGTCTCCACAGTCCGGATCAAATTGGAATTATATGCTCCTGCTAAACCTCTATCGCCGCTGATTACAATTGCGATAATGCGTTTTACTGAGGAATTCTTAACCAGTATAGGATGCAAAGTCGATCGATCTGGCTGTTTTGCAATATGTTGAAGAACCTGCCAAGCTTTAACAGAGTACGGCCGGGTATCCTCTAACTGGTCGATGGCTTTACGAACCTTGCTTGCGCTGACAGCTTGAAGAGCACGGGTTACTTGAGAAATATTCTTGACGCTTTTTATTCGTTGTTTGACTTCTCTAGCATTTGCCATTTGATTTACAACCTGCAGGATATTTCAAAATAGGCT
>JBARSJ010000243.1:0-1570 GCA_049644685.1 Anaerolineales bacterium | reverse complement strand
GATGATAGTTATAGCGGGGATGATCTGGCTGGGATGTTTGCAAGTTTCGTGCGGGGCGGAAAAGATAGTACTACGGCTGAAACATGGTGAGGTGCGGCAGGAGATTGACGGATTTGGAGCCAGCGGGGCATGGTGGGCGCAAATTGTCGGGGGGTGGAAAGAAAGCAAGCGCAAAGAGATCGTAGGTCTGCTGTTCGGCAAACAAGGGATCGGATTGTCGATCTATCGCTATAACGTGGGAGCGGGATCGGGAGATGAAATCGGGGACCCGTGGCGGCGGGCGGAAACGTTCGAAACGGCGAAAGGGGAATATAACTGGGAGAGAGACAAAAATGCGATGCAGATTTTGCGGGAGGCGTGCGCAGCGGGAGTGGAAAATGTGGTCTTATTTGCCAACAGTCCACCACGGCGGATGACCAAATCGGGGTATACGTACGCAGGACAGGGCGCGGATAAATCTAATTTGCGGGAGGATATGTATGAGGAGTTTGCCCGGTACCTGGCGGATATAACCGAGCACTTTATCCGAGTGGAAAAAATTCCCGTCAAAGGGATCAGCCCGATTAATGAGCCGCAGTGGGACTGGGACGGGCATAGCCAGGAAGGGTGTCATTATTCGGCGGTGGAAGTTGTTCGGCTGGTGGAGATTATGCTGCGGGAGGTAGAGAAGCGGGGATTACCGGTAGAGGTGGAGGCGCCGGAAAATGGTAGCTGGGAAAGGGTGGCAGAGCCGGTGGGGGATGACTGGAGGAGATCACCGGTTTATCTGGAGAGGCTGCTGGGCAATGGGTATGTGCGGGAACGCATGGATAGTTATGCGGTTCATTCGTATTGGGCGAATTTGGCGCGGAAGAAAGCGTTTGCGGAGTATTTTTTTGCGAAGTATCCGGACAAAAAGCTTCAGATGACGGAATGGTGTGAGATGAAAGGAGGGCGGGATTATGGGATGGATTCGGCGCTGCGGATGACGCGGGAGATAATGGATGATCTGGTGTGGGGCGGTGTTTCATCCTGGCAGTACTGGATAGCGGTATCGCGGTATAATTTCCGGGACGGCCTGATTTATGTGAACGAATCGGAGCGGGAGATTGTTCCGATCAAACGGCTGTGGGCGATGGGGAATTTCAGCCGATTTATCCGGCCGGGCTATCGACGGTTTGAAGTAGAGCATGATTCAACGGTTTTACGGGTAGTGGCGTGCAAGAGTCCGGATGGGGGCAGAATAGTCGTAGTAGTGATGAATCCGGGAACAGAGGCCGAGGAAGTAGAATTGCAAGGCGGGGCGAATATATTCGATGCGTATGAAACATCCAAAGAGAGTGATTTGCAGGCCGTGAGCCGTAGAGTTAAGAATAACACCTATAGTTTCCCGGCCGAAAGTGTGACGACAATGGTTTTTGAATGAACCGTAGTCAAGGGGAAGAGGAAACACCAGGAACTTTTCTAAAATAGATGTCAGGATTTATATCTGTCATCCGTTATACTTCCAAGATGACAATCTCAGAGCAGGACATTCTGCGGATATTGATGAAATCGCGTGACCGCATTGCAGCGGCTGCCTGGGTAGTGG
>JBARSJ010000242.1:0-5690 GCA_049644685.1 Anaerolineales bacterium | reverse complement strand
CATATATTACAGGAGCCAGGGATCTAGAGTCAAATGATTTGTGTCAAATTTGTGTCAAAAAAATTGCAATAATTTTAATAAATTTTTCAATTTGGAATCTTGAAAACGCCGTATAGCATTGATAATTCAGGGTTTTCTTTTTTTGGGTCCTGGTTTTCCTAATCCCGGTGCCACCCATGGTTCTCCTGCCAGGCGCATTGATTTCATTTTTATAAAAAAAAACCATCTTGTTTTTGTAATCATTTCTTAATATTTAATGAATGTTACTAATATCATATCTCCAAGTTAAAAAGTACCGTCCCTCATTGACATATTTTTTAGTGCTTGACAGATTAAAATCAATCTTCTAATATTTTATTAAGGTGAAACAATTTTTGTAAAGGGATTTGGAAGTGAATATAATGAGACAAATTTCAAAAATTTTCTCAATATTATCTCTTTTTTTGATCCTTACTGCTGTTGTTTACAGTCACACATCAACTCCTATTGATATTTCCATTGATCGCAGCGGGGTACTTCTTAAAGGTAAGTTCTACGTCACAAATGGGACTGGAACTTTTCCAACTGTCATATTGCTACAAGGTTTTCCTGGAAATGAAATCGATGTCCTTGGTATTGGAAAAAAACTTTCTGAGGTGGGCATTAATGCACTGACCTTCAACTACAGCGGCACTCATCAAAGTCAAGGAAAATTCAATTTTGAAAATACTCAAAAAGATATCCAGGCTGTATTTGAATTCATTCATCAATCAGAGAACATTCTTAAGTATAAAATAGACACTACCCGTATCTTTTTAGGTGGATATAGTTACGGTGGTGGGATGGCCCTGACCTATGCTGCGACTCATCAGAAAATCACCAGTGTTTTTTCCATTTCTGGAACCGACCATGGTGAATTCATGAGAGAGTATAATCGTAATCCAAAGATGAAACAAATGATAGATGATATGTTTGCCAAACTATCACCTCCTTCAGGAAATATAAGGTTCGCAAAAGGAGGTACTCCTAAAGAAATGGCTGAAATGAAAATCATTGAATCAAATCCGACTTACTATTTAAATAGAAGCGCTAAATTACTGGCTAACAAGGATATTTTGCTGATTGGCGGTTGGGATGATGTTAGTGTATCTCTCGAGCATATAATTCTACCGTTATACAGAGCTCTAAAAAAAGAGAAAGCAAAGAACATCCAAATTGTAGCCTTTCAGGACACTCATGCATTCAGAAATTCCAGGGCTACGCTGGCACAGACGATAATTGAATGGCTGAAAAATTTATCTGAAAGAATTGAATAATATATCGGTTCATTTCTTGTATTTTGCATCAAATTTCCAAGTTTCAAAGCACCATCCATCTTCTATTTTGGGGGTGAAGAAGCTGGAAGGGAATAAATAAATTTGTGCTAAAAAATTTTGAAAAATTTAAATAAACTCTTTGTAATCAAATGAATATCAATTATCCATTATTGATAGACGGTGGTCTCTCAAACCAGCTGGAAAGTCAGGGATGTGACCTGAATCACCGGTTATGGTCTGCCAGATTGTTGGATTCCAAGCCCGAGGCCATCAAGCAAGCCCATTTGGCTTACCTTGAATCGGGTGCACAATGCATCATCACTTCCAGCTACCAGGCCAGTATTCCGGGTTTCATGACTCTGGGTCATGATCGAGCTACAGCTGAAACATTAATATTAAAATCGGTTAAACTTGCCGAGGAGGCAATAAAAGATTTCAGGGTATCACATCCCAATAGTTATCCGCCTCTGGTGGCAGCCAGTATTGGCCCATACGGTGCTTATATGG
Source organism: Anaerolineales bacterium (assembly GCA_049644685.1). Classification (GTDB taxonomy): domain Bacteria; phylum Chloroflexota; class Anaerolineae; order Anaerolineales; family UBA11858; genus B10-G9. The sequence continues at coordinate 3,888 of JBARSJ010000242.1, read as the reverse complement.
CTGACAGCTCCGAATATAGGGGACATTATGGTTTATCTGATGAGGAGCTTACAGAATTTCACCAGCCAAGAATTGAGTTGCTGGATACTTCAGGAGCAGATTTTTTTGCCTGCGAGACCATGCCAAGCTTTCAGGAAGCCAAGGTTTTGGCGGAAATCCTGAAGCATACCAAAAAGCCGGCCTGGGTGTCTTTCTCCTGTAAAGATGAACGCCATCTGAATGACGGAACTCCCTTAGAGGATTGTGCTGCATTTTTTGCTTCTCACCCGGGAGTATTTGCCATTGGTGTCAATTGTACCGCACCACATTATATTTCCCCGTTGATCAGGGCAATAAAAGGAAAATCAGGTGATAAAAAAGTGGTGGTTTACCCCAATTCCGGAGAAATATACCATGCAGCCAGCAAAACCTGGTCAGGTTCTTCGGATCTATCATTTTTCCAATTGATGGCTAATGAATGGCTGGATCTGGGTGCTGATATTATTGGCGGGTGTTGCCGGATGGGACCTGAATACATCAAATCCATTGCTCAAGTTATTAATAGGAGACTGTAACTTTATGTTCCCGGTACCACCCATGGTTCTCCTGCCTGGCGCAATTTATTATCAATAGTATCAGAACACAGCGAAATGCAACCCTGTAAAAATCAGAATGACCGTCGATATTGAAATAATGAAATTTTCTTAATATAATTATAGGGTTTTTGAGGTAGTTTCAATTTAAATTGGATTTGCATCAATTGTGAAAGAGATGTGTTTCGTGTTATAGATATATAAGGAGAAAAAAATGTCAATTGTAAACGATCCTACTCACCCCATGTATGTCCCGGAAGAAAACCGTAAAATTGCCCGGGAACGGGCGCAAAAATATACAGAGATGATTTCCGATTACCTGGAGGTCCGCGATAAGATTCCCACCGGGTTTAATCGCTGGGAGCAAATAAAGAAAAACAAGAAGAGAATCCTGGAAGTCCTGGGTGGGACGGAGAAAGACTGGAATGACTGGAAATGGCAACTGTCCCATGCCATCCGTGATACGGCCACCCTGGCCAGGATTATCTCTTTGACTGCCCGGGAGATGGAGGATATCGATAAGACAGCATCCCAGTACCGCTGGTCTGTCTCTCCTCATTTTGCCAGCCTGATGGATCCCCAGGACCGCAATTGTCCGATTCGCAAACAGGCTGTACCCACGATTTTCGAATACCTTGACAGGGAAGAGATCAAAGACCCTTACGCTATTGTGTACAATTCTCCTGCGCCCCTGGTGACTCAACTGTATGCCGATCGCCTGATTATCAATGCCACCAATATGTGCAGCGTATTTTGCCGTCATTGTCTGCGCAAGAAGGATATTGCCCTGAAAGATCAAATTTACCCGAAGGAAGATATGCAAGAAGCGCTGGATTATGTGGCTTCATCCCCGGAAATCAGGGATGTCCTGATTACGGGTGGTGATGCCCTGCTCCTGTCAGATGATTACCTGGACTGGCTGCTGGACCGGCTGGACAGTATTCCCCATCTTGAGATCAAACGGTTGGGCTCCCGTATGATTTCAACCTTGCCGCAGCGAGTCACACCCGAATTGTGTGAGGTGTTGAGCCGTCACCAGCCCTTGTACCTCAACACCCAATTGAACCATCCCCTGGAAATCAATCCGGATTCGCAGCAGGCTGTGGACCGCCTGATCAAGGCGGGTGTCCTGGTGGGGAACCAGTCGGTGCTGCTCAAGGGGATCAACAACGACAAGAATGTGATGAAAAAGCTGGTTCATGAATTACTGAAAATCCGGGTCCGTCCTTACTACATCTTCAACTGCAAAAAACTCCAGGGAATCAGCCATTTTCGGGCTCCGGTGGGAGATGGTTTGAATATCATGGAAAACTTGCGAGGTTATACCTCAGGCCTGGCAGTGCCCACCTTTATCATCACGGCACCGGAGGGTAAAGGCAAAACCCCCCTGGCTCCCACTTACTTACTTAACCACAACAGAAACGGCAAACTCCTGTTTAGAACCTGGGGCGGTTATGTGTGCGAATACGAGGATGAAGTCCCCTCTGAAGAGTAACATGAATGGAAAAGTATAAAGATAGGGTCATCTCTTTGGTTGACCACTGCTCACAGGAACAACTGGATTTCTTGATCGGCATTTGCAATCAGAATAGTTACTCCCATAACAAAGATGGGGTGGACCGGGCGTCGACAATGGTTGTTGAGGGCCTGACCGGGATTTTACCGGTTCATGATATCAGGCAAGAGAAGAAACTTGGCGATCATCATGTGCTGAAAAATTCAGCCGCGGCCAAGGGCAAGGCCATCTATCTGGTGGGGCATGTGGATACGGTTTTTCCACCGGACCATCCCTTCCAGGAGTGCCGAAAGGCAGATGGCTTGTTGACCGGTCCGGGAACCAATGATATGAAAGGCGGCCTGGTGGTTATGGTCTATGCGCTCAAGATACTGAAGGAGCTTGGGGTCCTGGATAAGTTGCCATTGGTAATGATTTTAAACAGCGACGAGGAGGCAGGTTCGATCTCCTCCCGGGAGCTTTTCCTGGCGGAAAGAGAAAAGGCACGACTGTGCCTGGTGGGTGAGTGCGCCGGTCTTCTTAATGAGATTGTGGTATCCAGGAACGGTAAGCTGGGGGCGCGCGTCAAGTGTTTTGGCCAGGGACGTCATGTGAGTCATGGGGCTGTCAACAAATCCAGTGCTATCTTGGAGATGGCCCATAAGATCATTGCCCTGGAAGGGTTAAACGGCAGCCTGCCCGGAGTGGATATCAATGTGGGCAGGGTCGAAGGCGGCCTGGGACCTGGTACCGTGCCCGAGAGTGCCTCCTGCTTACTGGATATTCGCTGGCAGCAAGGGGACCGGCAAAGGGCTCTCCGGGCCAGGCTTGAATCGGAAGTTGCCGGTTCTATACTGCCCGGGTGCCGCTCGGAATTTGAAGTGCTGAATTTTCGGCCGGCCATGCCTGAGAATCCCGACAGTCGCCCACTGGTGCGGATGGTCCGGGAAATCGCCCGGACATTGGGCCAGGAAATAGGCACTGAACACCGCCGGGGAACTTCGGATGCCAATTTCTTCGGTTCTTTTGCCGTGCCCACCCTGGATGGCTGGGGACCTGTAGGCGATAAAGATCATACCGCCGAAGAATTCATCAAGATATCTTCACTACAAGAAAGAACTGCCCTGCTGTCCCTTTTCCTGGTTGAATACGCCGGCCAAGCCGGCATGATTCCTTGATGTTTGAGGTGTTGATCTTCACAAAGATGAAAGAGAAAAAAAGACAGAGAGTAGAAATATGAAAGTTGCAGTTATTTTTAATAAGGATCAGATCAAAGATTCTGATGTCATTAACCGTTTTGGTATGCTCACCAAAGAACGCTATCATTACAGCACTATCGAGAGGGTGGTCTCATCCCTGGAGAGTGGGGGACACAATGTGCGCATCATCGAGGGCAACATGCATGTAATCAATGAACTGCAGAATTTCATGCCCAAAGTAGTGCGGGGAGAACGCCCCGGCATGATTTTCAACATGGCCTACGGTATTCAAGGCCAGAGCCGCTACACCCACATCCCGGCCATGCTGGAGATGCTGGGGGTGCCCTACGTGGGCTCAGGTCCATCGGCTCATGCCATCGCCCTGGACAAGGTGATGTCCAAAATCGTGTTCCTGCGTCATCAACTGCCCACTCCCGGCTTCTGGCTCTTTTCCAACCCGGATGAGGACCTCGGTGCCGTTCGTTTTCCTGTCATCGTAAAACCCAAGATGGAGGCCGTGTCCATCGGCTTGAAAGTGGTAGATAACGAGAAGGATTTACGGGAAGCCGTCACTTCTATTATTGAAGAATTTCAGCAGCAGGCCCTGGTGGAAGAATTCATT
>JBARSJ010000241.1:0-6039 GCA_049644685.1 Anaerolineales bacterium | reverse complement strand
CCCTAGGTTAAATCTAGCAGGGATTTTTCTGCCCAGCTGGAACCCTTCGGTTATACTCAGGGTAAACCTTCCGTATCTTATAAGGGATTCCATAAAAAAATGAAAAAGAAAAGTCCATTCTCTTTCTGGAAAATCTTAAAATATCCTCCACAATTTTTATATGCTATCGGACTGGGACCGATTTATGGTCGATTGGTGCTGCTGCTGACCACCACCGGTCGAAAATCCGGGCAGCCAAGAGTCACGCCGCTGCAGTATGAAGAGATCGACGGCAGCACTTACATCGGCTCTGCAAGAGGAACCAAGGCCGATTGGTACCGTAATATTGTCGCCAACCCCAAGGTTAAAATCCGAGTAAAAGCACGTCAATTTGAGGGGACAGCCGAACCGGTTACAGACCCAGGGCGCATCGCTGATTTCCTGGAATATCGATTGTCAAAGCATCCCTGGATGATTGGTTTTATTATGTCCAGGGAAGGAGTTTCCAAAAACCCCTCTAGGGAGGAATTGGAAAAACATGCAGAGGGCAAAGCCATGGTTGTCATCAGCCCAGTAAAAGACATCGGAAGAGGGCATTAATGAATCAAGCCAACCAGACCAAACTGAATCAACAAGCCTTCAGGGATGAGACCGCCTCTGGAAAAACAAGCGCGGCATATCGATTATCTATACCTGATGAAAATAAAATCCCTGGTGGATTGTTCCTAAACTATCGCGTAACCAACAAAAAAAGTGAGGACAACGATGAGCGATATAAGTGATCTGATCAATAGTATAGATTCTGTCCGGAAGGAAATGAAAGTTCTGATAGAGAACACCGATCCTGAACTGGAAATTTGTCCCGGCTGGACGATTAAAGAGGTCGTGGGGCATATTACCGCCTGGGAGATAGTCATTCACAAGGCATTAATAGCCTTCCAGGCTGGAGATCCGCCCCATTTTTTAAGGGAACAGGATTTTGACCTTTTTAATAAAGGCGAGGTAGAAAAGCGTTCGGGTTGGACCTTGGATGAGGTGATCCGTGAGTGGGGAGAAGTCAGAGATGACCTGAAAAAAACCATCACAAAACTGAATGAAGACGATTTGCCAACCGAAATGGTCCTTCCCTGGGGTTCTGAACGGACAGTCGAGGAGTTAATTGAGATCATCGCCGAGCATGAGCAAGAACACGCAGAAGATGTTGAACGGTTAACCGGATAATCCTTTTGACAGGAAATCCTTTTAGACCTTAACCCAGGTAAAGGATTAATCATGAATGAACATTTGAAAGATGCCGTATCAGGGAAGGAGATTTCCCCCGTTCTTTGGAAGGCTGGAATCCGGCTGATATTGACGACAGTTGTGATGCTGTCGATCTTGTTTTTGGCTGCTGGTCGCCTCGATTGGTGGGAAGCTTGGGCTTATGCTGCCATGGCGATGGTCACTTTAATCAGCAGCCGGTTAACCTTAATATTGAAAAATCCGGAACTGGCCTTGGAACGTGTTGAAGCTGCCAGCCAGGAGAACGTAAAATCATGGGATAAGGTCTTGATGCCGGTTACAGCTATTTTAGGGCCGGTCCTTTCCTGGATTATTGCCGGATTAGACCTTCGTTTTGGATGGTCACCCAATTTGCCTGACAGCATTCAAATTATAGCTCTGGGAGTGATTTTTTTAGGAAGTGGGATTGGAAGTTGGGCCATGATCGTGAATCGTTTTTTTTCCTCCCATGTCCGCATCCAAACAGACCGCGGCCATACCGTAGTCAGCGATGGACCATATAGGGTGGTCCGCCATCCAGGTTATGCAGGTAATATATTGGCCTGGGTTGCAGCCCCGATTTTTTTTAGTTCTTATTGGGTAATATTTCCTGCCGTTCTGGTGATTATTATTTCAATTATCCGTACAGCCTGGGAGGATCAAACCTTACAGGATGAACTGCCGGGATATAGCGAGTATGCAGGGCGGGTGAAATACCGCCTTTTTCCTGGAATTTGGTAAATTCATCTTGAGGTGAGGATTGACCATGTCAGCTGATTTTGAATATAAACTGGGTAAATATGCTGAGGTGATTGTAAAATCGGGGAGATAGATGTGGATGGTATTCTCCCTGATGGGACCTCCGAACCGTTGATGCATGAAGGTGAATGGGCTTATGACCTGTGAGGCAAGAAATCAATATTTGTGGTTAAGAAAGGAGTTGATAGATGAAGCTTAAACCAATTCTTATCTTTTGTGCCCTGGTTGTTTTTATTATTGCTTTGGGATATATGGTTTTTCCTGCTCAGATTTTCTCTATCTTAGGTTACTCAACCGATGCAACCGGTCTCTTGATTCTTCAGTTTGTCGGTGTATTGAGTATGGGGTATGTTGCCAATATCTGGCAAATTAAGGATGCCTCCAAGGAAGAGCAAAAACCAACTGTTTTCAGCGCCATGATTGCCATGGGATGTGCTTTTGTTGTCTCCCTCATTCATCAGCTTATGGGTACGTTTGGCGCCCTGGGTTGGATTGGAGTGGGGAATTTTGGGTTGGCATTTCTTGTGTTTGGTTATTATTGGTTCTTTAAGATGTAGATTGTAAACTAATGAAGGGGGATTATTTATCAACCTCGTACTCGTCTTTCTGACTCATCACCCTGATTAACTGATCAAAATAATCGCTTAAAATGCTCATCTAGCCTGCGGGAATTTAAGCGGTATACTTATCTTCGCTGAATGGTCAAAATGAACCAGGGGAGGAACTTCTTTTGAAATGTTTTCCGTATTTTCTTTTAAGATTTCTAACGGCAAATGGTTAATTATGTTTTCCTGCAGGGAAGGTCTCTAATAATCTTTATAGCAATAAAGGATGAATATTTATGAAAGATTTCAAATTTTTACTCGACCCCATGCGGGTTCCATTTTTGATTTTGACCCCCGCTTGTGTTGTGTTGGGGTTGGCTGCAGCCGTCTGGACCTCCGGTCAGGTCAATTGGTTTCATTTTGTTCTGGTGTTGATTGGTGCCCTCTCTGCTCATGTCAGTGTTAATATCTTTAATGAGTACTTCGATTTCAAAAGCGGGCTGGATGCCGATACAATAAGGACACCTTTTAGCGGCGGCAGCGGCAGGCTGCCCGAATCCCCAGAGATAGCACGGCCAGCTTTAATTATGGCCTGGATGTTCTTTGGAATTACGGCTTTAATCGGTCTCTATTTTGTTTTTACAATTGGATCATGGTTAATTCCCCTGGGTTTACTGGGTCTGCTTATCATCTATTTTTACACTGAATGGATTACCCGTTTTCCACTGTTGTGTTTGATAGCTCCCGGTTTGGGTTTTGGAACATTGATGGTGATGGGAACAGATTTTGTCTTAACCGGTCAATACTCCTGGACAGCATTTCTTGCCTCACTGGTGCCGTTTTTCCTGGTAAATAATCTGCTGCTTCTAAACCAATTTCCAGATGTAGAAGCTGATAAAAATGTGGGAAGAAAACACCTCCCTATCAAGATTGGCAAAGAAAAGAGCAGTTGGATTTATATTGTTTTCCTCTTGCTGCCCTATGCTGTCATTATTTATGGTGTTATCACAGGATACTTTCCGCTTTCAAGCCTGATTGGATTTCTCTCTTTACCTCTGGTAATACTCAACAGCCGGGGTGTTTTGCACCATGCTGAAAATACTGAAGAACTAATTCCCTTCCTGGGGCAAAACGTGATTATAAATCTGGTTACACCGGTGCTGGTTGCCATTGGCCTCTTTATTGGCTGGCCTGGCTAAATCGTCCTAAATTACTAGGAACAATCAAGTCCAGCTTAAAACTAAGCTGGACTTTTTGTTTGGGTACCCTTTTTAGGATAAACTAAAGATACCCAATTTCAGTTTCGATTGGAGGTCTGTCATGGAAAAAAAACATCAATATCTTGAGCTTAACTTTAAGACAATGGAAGAAATAGATATCCCGGCTTTGACCCTGGTTATGAAACTGGCTTTCGACGATGACGCTCAAAAACATCTCGGGAAGGAGAGTGGTGGTCCGCCCGGATATGATAATGGGGATTTCTTCCGGACCTGGCTTTTGCCTTACCAGGAAAGCGTGGGATACAAGATCATTTCTAGGGAAATAGTAATTGGCGGGATCATCGTCTGGATTCTTCCTGAAGGAAACAATATTCTAGGCACAATCTTTGTTGATCCGGAATACCAGGATCTTGGTGTGGGTTGGAATACCTGGCAGTTTATCGAGGAAATCTATCCGGATACAAAAAGTTGGCGGCTAGGCACGCCGGTTTGGGCAACCAAGAATCACCATTTTTATCAGAAGTGCGGTTTTGAACGGGTCGATTCTGATCCCTTGATTCCCCCTGAAGAGGATAGTGTCATCTACAGGAAAGAGATCAGATAAGTTGTTTTAGAGCCCATAAATCCACAGCACAAGGAAGTATTGGAATCAAGACTGAAGGATAATAGCCCATGAGATTTAAAATAGGGCAATTGACAGGGATAGTCCTGATATTATTAGCAGCTGCCTGTGATCAAAAGTTACCACCAGCTGACCAACAGACAGAAACCCCTGGATTCTCTATAGGGGATGCAGCTGATCCGGCCATCATTGCCAAGCTTCCAATTTCGACCAGAAGTTTTGAAATGGGAACCGCCGGGTTTGTCCCCCGTAACTATCCAAATTCAAGCAATGATGATTGGAATGATTTGTTAGAGTATGGCGCAGCGTTGTATGGGGGGGTCTTTGGCATTCATGTCGCTCCGGGGGAGAAAGCAAACGATGATGGAATTCTTGAACAAGTTCAACTAGCTTTTGAGCTCATGAACGGAGTTGAGCCGTATATTGCGTTCTCAATAAACTTAGAACAGGGTCCTTTCACCCCTGAAAAGGGAGAAGAACTCATCCGGGCGGCCGTGGCAAACGCAAAAAAATATCAACCCGAATATCTTTCCCTGGGAGTTGAGATAAATTCTTTTTACTTATATCAGCAGGATACTTTTGAATTGTATGTACAATATGTCCGTGAAGCCTACGACCAGATTAAAGAAGTAAGTCCAAATACCAGGGTAATGACCAACTTCCAATTTGAACGAATGAGGGGAGAAGCATCGCTTACCGGTCAAAATTTTGAAAGTCATTGGCATCTCATTGATAAGTTTGCTGGAAAAATAGATTTAATTTCATTTACTGTTTATCCATTTTTAGAATATAAGTCGGCAGCTGATATTCCAGATGATTACCTGGCTGAGATTCGTGAATATACATCCCTTCCAGTGATGATTACAGAAACAGGATGGCCTACTGAGGATCTCCCAAGTGGTGTAGCGGGTTCTGATCAGGACCAAATCGATTTCTTGATGAAACTTATCCAGCAAGCAAATGGGATTGATGTTGAAGTCATCATCTGGGTATTCCCTCATGATGCCTCATTTGGCATTGCTGGCGGCATATTTGATCATCTGAGTTTTTTTGAAAATGACGGGACACCAAAGGCTGGACATGAATATTGGAAAGCAATCAACTCGCTTCCAATTAATTAATTGTCAGTGGAATGGCAATCAGCAGGAACGATCTGGAATTCCTCTGAGATATAAAATAGTGGACTCTGATCCGCTGATTCTCCCAGAAGATGATAATTTGATTTTCATGAAAGGGAAAATATAATGCATTTCGAGGTGAACTATGACATCTGAGATTATCTACCGAATACTGATGATATTGGCATTTATCGCCATGTTTGCCATTCGGATATATTTCCAATCTAAAGTTCTGCATGAGAAACGGGAAATAAATATCCAGGAAAATAAACTCAGTCTGGTTGCCGGTAGTATTGCCGCTCTAACTACTCTGACGTTTGGTGCCGAGTATATCTTTTTTCCGGGTACTTTTAGTTTCACCTACCTGTTGAATTATCCTGACTGGCTCCGCTGGGTGGGATTTATCGTCCTGTCGGCGGGAATTGCCCTGCTGGGATCAGCTCATTATCATCTGGGAAAGAGCTTCCACTCCCTGGTTGTTTCCAAGGATGAACATCAGCTGGTGACATCTGGTCCCTATCACCGGATCCGGCATC
>JBARSJ010000240.1:0-1868 GCA_049644685.1 Anaerolineales bacterium | reverse complement strand
GAGCAAACGGATTCCTGTTGATCGCATCAGATGTGAATAAGATCGAAGATTATTTTAATCAGAATTCTTCAGCTAGAATTGAAGATATTGAACAGGAAACAGGAGTACCTAGGGAGAAAATATACCCAATTATTAAACTTGCTGGATTTAGGCATCATCGCAGAGGAACACCATGCTTTTGGGAAATCCCGTAAGAAATTCTTGAGGATACTATCTTTACATGCCCCATTCCTTAACCCCCCGCCAAAGCGAATACCTCGAATTTATTCGCGAATACATTAATCAAAACGAATCCTCTCCCCGGTTGGAAGAGATCGCCAAACATCTTGGGGTTAAATCCCCCACAGCTCACAAGACCCTCAAAGGGTTAATGGCAGCGGGATATCTGTATTTCGGCCGCAGCAGCACCTCGGGTTTTTTTATTCGGCTGATCGAACGGGCCGGGACTTCCGAGGTCGTGATTGAGATCCCTATCGCGGGTAAAGTGGATCGATATGGAGAATTGGTTGAATTCCCTCAGAATCACGGACACTTTGCTACTGTGCTGCTTGGAGCCAATCCCGGTGAAGTGTTTGCCCTGGCAGCCTGGCGGGATATCCCGGAAGCCAGCATCCTGACCGGGGATCTGCTGATCTGTGATTACGGCAAACGACCCCAACCGGGAGATATGGTGGTTTTGCCCTTTGGTCCTGAGGTTAAACGGCTTTTCCTGTGCCAGGTACACAGTCTTACCCTGGATCAGGATCTGACCAACCTGGAATCTTCCAATCCCTACCCCATACCAGAAGTTTTGATCAATAAAGAATACGGACAAAAGCTCAATTGGATACCTTTGGCTTATTCAGAAGAAAACCAGCCTTATTTCGAGCTGGCGGCCAAACAGACGGAGATGCCCATGCAGGCTATTGGGCCAGAATTAACCGTGGCGACGGTGTTGAGATTGAGTAGAAATTTAGCGTTCTGAGGAGAAAAAATCCTTGAAAATTTTGAGAATTATTACCCCAATCACATTCCTGGTTATTCTGGTTTCTTGTGCCCAAGTTGGGCTAAGCCCAACTGCAACAGCTGCTGTGCTGCCATCAGGAACACCAGCCCCGACCAAAACCCCGCCGCCCAGCCCTACTCCAACGCCCACTCCTGAACCTTACCTGCTGGAAGATGGTGTTTTGCAGGATTGGGATGAGGAGGCTGGTGATTATGTGATTGTTTCGGAAGGGATTGACGCTCTTACTACCACAGCTGAGGGAGTAATCGTAGCTGTTGATGGTGACGGTTTCCCTAGGTTTGTTTATAGAGAGGATGCTTGGGGTGATATCCTAATTCCTGAGGGAGCGGAGAATCATGAAGAATTTGTAGTTCCTGACAGGTATGTCTCAGTGGTAAATGAGAATGGAAAAGTGGAAGAGGTGTTGGAATCGGGGATTAAGGTATTGGTAAATCCTGACACAGGTGTATATGAATATGAGCTTAAAAATAGGCAATGGATTAAGTATGAGCCAAGAGTGATGGTGGTGGGGGAAGTTGCAACAGTAGGTCATCCAAAGGGATTTACTGAAGTACCAAAAGAGGTAGTGGAATCGGCGGTGGAAACAGTAAGAAATGCAGAGTTATTTACTAGAGATGGAGTGGAACTAAAAACTGGATATGATGAGGTTTTGGGAGAGTATAAATTTGATGGAGAAAGATATATTCCTTGGTATGGGGTATTGTGTGGAGCTACTGAGTCAAATGACGAGAATAGTGGTAGTACTATGGTGGCAGGATTTATGGGTGTGAAGCTGAACTCTGGAGATGTGATGCTGGTGACAGTACTGTTTGCGAGAAGCGGCATTGATTTTTCCTATTTTGGGAGAGTGTTTGAGGAGGGG
>JBARSJ010000239.1:0-13433 GCA_049644685.1 Anaerolineales bacterium | reverse complement strand
CTCTGTGACTCAATAATGATGGCTTCCTGTTTAATATCATCCTGAGGCAGCTGGACAGGGGAATCATTATCTATGGTTTGTTCCGGAAGATCTGGTGTCTTCAAAAGTTCCGCTTGACTCAATGATTCATCTGGGTATATTGCCGGGCTTACTCCATTTTGAAGAAGTTGATTTTCCAGTATCCTGACATAACTTTCGGAGTAGGAAGCCTGCTGTTCGAGGAATTGCTGATGTACTTCCATCCCCTTTCCACGAATTTCGTGGAAATTATCCAGGCTTCTCTGAAAAGTATCAATGATCCCTTCAGCAATACCTCCATTATTTCTTTCCAATACTTTTCCTTGCTCGTTGAGTACGGTTGTAATCAATTGCGTGTACTCTTGCTGTTGAGAGAGGTATTGTTGGTGGATTTCCATTGTCCGGGATTGATGATCGAATGAATGGTTTAATCCAAGTTCTATACTGTTTACTAGTCCGGGAGCTAGAATCTTTCCCTTACCGTTTGTGCCGGGTTCAGATCCACTGTGATTGATGTTTTGTAGTGAGGATTGCTGATCAGCGGCGCGGGGAATTTTTCCATTCCCGGTGGAGTCCTTCAAGCGACTATTTTTAAACTCCACGACATGCTCGTCATTCAATGCTTCCTTAAAAGCTTGTTTGCGTTTTTCGCTGATGAGATTACTTCCATTTAGTTGTATTTGTAAACTAGCCATGTGGTTCTCCTTCCTGCACTCAAAAAGAATTGATTTATACTGCAATTGATCTGCGTTGATAAGGATCAATATCCTTCAACGGCAAACCAACTACCTGTAATTTCACTGCGGCTTCCCGCAGCTGGCGATCGCTCGATTTATCTCTACTTGGGTTTAATGAGATTGTTGTGTGTGGTTGCCCATCTAAAATGTCATCAACAAGATTCCCTAAAATTTGTCTGGGTCCAATTTCAACAAAAATCCTTCCCCCAGCCTGATAGATCTCTTCGATTTGTGTCTTAAATACAACTGGGTGCAAGATGTGACTGGACAGGATTTGTTTGCTTTTCTTCTCGTCCTCGGGATATACCTTTCCGGTTGTATTGGAATAAACCGGAAAATCAGGTTTCTGGAAAGATTCCTGATTGACTGCTTCTGAAAATGGTTTTGAGGCATGCTCAACCAGGGAAGTGTGGAAAGCAGCAGAGACTGGTAGCTGGGTCACTTTGAGCCCCTGATCGGACAATATGGTTTCTGCCTGATTTATGGCTTCTCTTGGACCAGCTAAAACAATTTGAGAAGACGAGTTTTCGTTGGCAATCACAACATCAGGCAAGGATTCAATTGCCTGTTTGATCTCAGTTAACGGTCCTTTCACTGCTGCCATTGTCCCTGCGTCATAATCAGGATCTTGCGGAGGGCGCATGGCTTTTCCCCGAGCTTTTACCAAGCGTAAAAAAGTACTATCGTTCAGGACACCGCCTGCCCAGAGAGCAGTCAATTCTCCAAAGCTATGGCCTGCTGTGAAATCAGGCCGGAAACCCGCCTGTTGGAGGATCTTGTACAGGCCATAACTGACAACGCCAATTCCTGCTTGGGCATAATCAGTTTCCCGTAAGGCAGATTGTTGCCTTGAAGTTGTCTCCAGGTTAAAACCAGGAATGGGGAATACGACGCTGCTTAGAGAATTTTGACCTTCTCGGGTGAAAAGATCATTCATAGTTTCAAAGGCTTCCCGGAGGGGCGGAAAATTAATCGTTACTTCACTGGCCATATTGAGATATTGGGAACCCTGACCCGGGAAAAGGGCCACGATTTTACTTTCTGCTGACAATCCTTCAGCACGGTAGGTAATACCCCAGGGATGTTCCCAGGAAGCTGAATCTGGTTTGTTCTTCAGCAAGCTTAAACCAGTCTCCAGGTATTTTATTGTTTCAATCTTGGAATCCGTTACAAAACCCAACCGGGGATGGGTTTTAGGCGGAAGGGTATCTGTTGAAGAATTAATTAGAATTCGATATGCTTCCTGACTATCCTCAGCTGCTAAAGAGTCCAGGGTATCTTGAATTTTTGAGATCAGGTCTTTTGAGGTACTGGCACTGAGCAGGATTGGATGACAAACAGAATTCAGCCGGGAATTCTGAATATTTACAGTTTGATATTCTTCAAGTACGATATGAAAATTTGTTCCACCAAAGCCAAATGCACTCACAGCTGCTTTACGGGAGGAGCCATTTCCTGATGTAAACCAGGGTCTGGTTTCTGTATTTAGATAAAAATATGAATCTTCAATGTTCAGGGAAGACAAAGGCTTTTGAACATTGATAGTTGGCGGTAGAACTTTATGGTACAGAGCAAGTGCGACTTTAATCATTCCTGCAGCCCCGGCAGCTGCTTTTGTATGACCAATCTGGGATTTGACCGAACCGATGGCGATAGATTGTTTTTGACTATTGGGAATCCCAAATACATTTCCCAAGCCATTAAACTCAGCCGGATCTCCAGCTACAGTACCAGTGCCGTGGGCTTCAAGCAGTCCTATTGATTGGGGGGCAAACCCTGCCTCGTCATAGGCACGTTGGATTGCTAGAGATTGACCAGCGGGGCGAGGAGCATAAATACTTTTATATTTACCATCGCTGGAACTGCCGATTCCGCGGATGATGGCAAAAATTCGGTCTCCATCCCTTTCAGCATCCTCCAGCCGTTTTAAAACCATCATGCCTAAACCTTCCCCGATTAACATCCCGTCTGACTCTTCATCAAACGGCCTGATTTTCTGGGATGGTGAAAACGCTGGCGTTTTGCTAAAACATAAGTACGTGAAAGGGGAATTATCGGCATCAACTCCACCTGTAATCATCATGTCTGCCCGCCCTTCAACAAGTTCGCTAACTGCTGTTTTTACAGCAGCCAAACTGCTGGCGCAGGCGGCGTCTACCACGGTATTCATTCCACCCAGATCCAAACGGTTGGCTATTCGGCCGGAAATCACATTACCCAGTAAACCTGGGAAGGAATTTTCATTCCAGGGAGCATAGGCAAGTTTAATTTTTTCAATGATGATATCTATGTCTTCATCAGATATACCGCTATTTTCTAGAACCCTCCGCCAAATTGGATATTGCAGCCTGGCACTCAAATCTGAGATGAGCTTAGTACCGCCTGCGACTCCGAGGACAACGCCTGTTGTCTTTCGGTTAAACTCTCTATCTGCCCCATAACCAGCATCTTCCATGGCATCTCTGGCTACAATCAACCCTAATAATTGGGATGAATCGGTCACTTCCAGGATATTGGGTGGTAGACCAAACTCAAGGGGATTAAACTCAAGGTCGGGAATAAAGCCTCCCCTTTTACAGTAGGTTTTATCGACCGCCTGCGGATCTGGATCATAGTAATCATCTGGGTTCCAGCGAGAACCGGGCACATCGGTGATCCCGTCAATTTTATTCAGAATATTGTCCCAATACTCAGTCAGTGAAGCTGCTTTTGCAAACACCGCCGCTTGTCCAATTATTGCGACAGGAGTGTCTTGAAGCAAATTAGTTTTCATGTTTTTATTCACTCCTTGAGAATTCAACTGGTGAAATCTTGTTGAATTAACTCAGGGTAGTTATCCTCTGGATGAAATCATCGAGCTGATTTTCATTGAACCGTCCAGCACAATCACGCCAATCAGTATCTTCGCAAAATCACCGACTAAAAAAGGGAACAAGCCCATTTGAAGGGCGCTGGATTCCCCAACAAACTGCACAAGCCAAAAGAGACCAAAACTATAAATGACCAAGTTCCCAACAAACATTGAAAAGGCTATATAGCCCAGGGATTTGTTGTATCTCAGTTCTGTCAGGATTCCCACAATATAAGCTGCTGCGATAAAACCAATCAGGTATCCCCCTGTTGGACCAGCCAGAGTGATGAAACCGGATTTTCCGCCTGCAAATACTGGCAGGCCGACTGCGCCCTGGATAAGGTATAGTCCAACCGCGGCTGCGCCCCGATTTTTCCCGAGCAGTGATCCTGTTAGCAGAACTGCCAGTGTTTGACCAGTTACAGGTACAGGACTGAAGGGCAGGTTGAAAGCAAATTGAGCACTTATGGCTAGAAGCCAGGACGCTGAAATGACAAGAGCAATATCCCTTGCCTTTTGGGGTATCGATTTAACAGGTTGGAGGATATCAATGTAATTCATGTTATTTCCTCAGCGGTTGTGGATCTTCTGGATTGATAGGAAAGCTTTCTGCAGGATCTAGAGAAACAAGCAGTACACCTTTATTGACCTGATCTCCGATTGCCATGTGGAGTTTTGTTATTTTTCCGGCGCTTGCACTCCGAATTTTCATCTGCATCTTCATTGCTTCCTGAATAAGAATTGTGTCCCCTTCCTGGACGTTGTCTCCTTCCTTGACCAGGATATCGACGATCAGCCCAGGCATGGGAGATATCACCAACCCTTTATTATTGTCGGAAACCTTGGTTTGGTTGTGAAAGCCGAGAACGACCTCTGCGGAAAGATGGATTCCATCGATTTGAATGTCATAGGAGCCATTTTGATTGGATTGCAGATACGCTTCTACATTTCGATTTGGATCTCGAAGAATATGCATTCCATTCCCATTAATTGACTCAAGATCAAAAATAAATTGATCGCCATTAACTAACAACAGATCTTTTTCGATCCGTACATCATATAATCGGTTGCCAACGTACACTCTGTAATCTGCCATGTTTCCTCACTGGGCGGAGTCAAGCGGGTTCAGGGACCGGCGTTTGTTTGCTCCTGCCAGGCTTTTTGACGCCAGGGATTGATGTCCCCCTTGTCCTGTAATTCCTTGGATTTTCGTTTGTTATGAATATGAAGCGCGGTAGCTACCGCAGCATATCGAGTAAGTGATTCTTTAGGAATCAACTCTTTTGGTTCAAAATCATCCAGGAAGGTCGTGTCAATCTTTCCTGTTTGATAGGGATGAGACTCAAGAATTTGAGTTAAAAATATCAAGTCTGTTTTTAAACCGCCAATTTGATATTCTTTTAATCCCCTCTTTAAACGTTTAATCGCGCTTTGCCGATCTTCACCCCAGGCAATTATTTTTGATAACAATGAATCGTAATCTGACGTCACTTTCATTCCCTGATAGAGAGCACTATCAACCCGAATACCAGGTCCGCCAGGTTCCTTTAGGTATGAGATTTCACCAGTCGTGGGCATGAAACCTGCTTCAGGATCCTCAGCGAGGATTCTGGCTTCGATGGCTGCTCCCTGAGGATTGATATCGGATTGGGACAATGCTATCTCACCTGTGATGGCTAATTTGATTTGCTCCTGAATTAAATCAACTCCGGTAACCATTTCTGTTACAGGATGTTCAACCTGAATCCGGGGGTTTACTTCAATGAAATAGAATTGGCGGTTTTGATCCATTAAAAATTCTACGGTTCCCAGGCTGCGATAATTCATTGAGGATCCCAACCGATGAGCAGCAGCAATTACACAGGCCCGTTCCTCAGGAGATAATTCAGATGCCGGGGATTCCTCTATGAGTTTCTGATGACGTCTTTGTATTGAGCATTCTCTTTCACCAAAAGTCAGAATCTGCCCTTTTCCATCACCTAATATTTGAACTTCGATGTGGCGGGCTTTTTGAACCAGGGGTTCAAGGTAGAGCGTGCCATCACCAAATGCTGAAAGGGCTTCTTCCCGCGCCAGGTCAATCACATCGGACAATTCGTCTTCATAACGGGCTAGCCGGATCCCTATTCCACCGCCTCCCGCTGCCGCTTTAACCAGTACGGGATAGGATATTTCCTCACTCAACTGGGGATCAACCTGATTCCCTTGCAGCGGTTGGTCAGGTCCTGGCAGCACCAGCAAGTCAGTGGAACGGGCAGCTTTCCGAGCGGATATTTTGTCTCCGAAAATAGCCATTGTCTCCGGGCGCGGACCAATAAATAACAATCCCGCGTCTTCAACAGCTTGCCCAAAATCAGGATTTTCAGATAGGAAACCGTATCCTGGGTGAATGGCAGTAGACCGGGTAGTTTTGGCTGCACCCAGCAGGGCTGAAATATTCAAGTAACTTTCTGATGCCCTAGTCGGGCCTATTAAAACTGCCTCATCTGCGTACCGGGCATGAAGAGCGTTTCGATCCGCCTCAGAATAAACTGCTACAGTCGGAATATTCATATCCCGACAGGTGCGGATAACCCGTATAGCAATTTCACCCCGATTGGCAATTAGTAATTTCATAGTCAAAAACCAACCTATAAGGGAATATTCCCGTGTTTCCGATTTGGAGTCGGCAGCCTCTTATCCCGAAACATATGTAAGGACTGGATGATTCGTGATCTTGTCTCCTCAGGGGAGATGATGTCATCAATATGGCCTTCTGCAGCAGCTAAAAATGGTGAGGCCAACTTCTCACGGTAAGCTGAAGAGAGTTCCTTTTGGAGTAAATCTGGATCTGCAGAGCTGGCAAGCGCTTTCCGGTGGAGAATTTTTACAGCGCCTTCAGGTCCCATGACTGCGATTTCTGTTTGCGGCCAGGCAAAATTCTGGTCCCCAGCCAGGTGTTTTGAGCCCATAACAATGTACGCCCCGCCATATGCTTTGCGCAGAATGAGGGTAATTTTAGGAATTGTAGCCTCGGCATAGGCAAAGATCATTTTGGCACCATGCCGGATTATTCCCCCGTGTTCCTGTTCGATTCCTGGTAAAAATCCAGGAGTATCCACCAGGGTGATCACCGGGATATGAAAAGAATCACAAAAACGGATAAAGCGGGCACCCTTGTCCGAGGCATTAATATCAAGAACACCAGCAAAGTGGTCAGGTTGGTTGGCGACAATCCCGATTGGAATACCATCCAAACGGGCAAAACCAATCACAATGTTTTCCGCATAGCCTTGTTGAATCTCCAGAAACTCTGAATTGTCAACCAATATTTCAATGACCCGGTGAATATCGTAGGGTTCATTGGGCTGCTGGGGAACTACATCAGCTAACTTTGGGGTTGCCCTTTGCGAGTCGTCCGCAGAATTTATAACAGGTGGTGGGGCCAGGTTATTGGATGGAAGATAACTAAGCAGCCAGCGAACCTTTTCCATGATTGTTTTTTCATCCGGGGCTTTAAAATGAACTACACCGCTCTGGGCATGGTGAATTTCGGCACCCCCCAGGGACTCTACATCAATCTCTTCGTGAGTGACTTCTTTTATTACCTCAGGGCCGGTGATGAACATCTGAGATGTGCCTTCAACCATGAATACAAAATCTGTGATTGCCGGGGAGTAGACTGCTCCCCCAGCGCAGGGACCAAGAATAATTGAAATTTGAGGGATTACTCCGGAAGCTTGAACATTTCTGTAGAAAATATCACCATAGGCAGCAAGGGAGTTTACACCTTCCTGTATTCGAGCCCCGCCAGAATCGTTTAACCCTATTAAAGGAGCGCCATTTTGGATGGCCAGGTCCATAATTCGGGCAATCTTTTTGCCGTGAATTTTCCCCACGGATCCACCCATCACGGTGAAATCTTGCGCAAAAAGGTAAACGGGCCTGCCGTTAATTTCTGCTTTTCCGGTAATTACACCATCTCCGTAAGCAGTGGATTTCCCATTATCTGAGGAATTGACTTCTTGAGATGCGAAAAGACCGATTTCTTGAAAACTGCCTGAATCGACCAGATCATCTATTCTTTCCCGGGCTGTTAATTTTCCCTTTTTATGCTGCAATTTAATGCGATCCTTTCCACCGCCAAGGATTGCATATCTGCGTAATTTTTTTAAAAAACCGCTGCCCTTGCTCATAATTAACCTCAAATGAGGACATTGTGTAATTGATATATTGCATGCTATAACACCAATTTGGAAATGGTGTTACGCACATAATGTTTTTACGGGAAACATTATTTCGTACACGGTCTTGAAAGCTATTTTTTAGATAATTTTTTCTGTAAGGGGGGAAATTACCAGCTTGTCCCTCAGGAAAATTAGGATTCCATAACCAGGTGATTATTGTATTTATTTCCTTAAGTAACATCGCATCAATATGAAAGGATCTGCTTCTTTTGAGAGAAAGACCACGGAAAATGGTGGTTGATCCTATCTTCAGCGGAGGATTTGATTTGCTTCTTATTGGAAGAGGAATATTTACCCAGGATGGATTGGAAGATCATCAGGAGATACACTCCTCAAGGGAAAGACAGCAGGATATTACTCCATGAGTGGGAATTAGAGGGGGAAATCAAGCGGGTTTTGGCAGATAGGCCGTAGGCTGTGGGTGGAGGGCTTTTTCCGGCGCTGAAATTGAAAACAGAACAGCTGGATCAAATCATCCAGGCTGCAATAATATCAAAGGATTAACTGAATTAGAGAGAGGCGGATAGCTGTTTATTAAACCTGGGATTTAATAAAGTTGACTGGGAAAAAGGTTCCAACTCCGCCTGATCAACGATCATATATTCAAATTGGATTTGTAGATTAATTCCCCAGGACATAGTCCAGGAACTCTGGAATCCGCTCCAGGGGTCTTGGATCCAGGTTTGGAGTTATCAGGTGCATTCCATGAAGATTTCCGTCACTCCAGCTTTCCTGGTAGTAATTGTTTCCGCTCTCTTGGGTACAAACCACTGAATCAGCATCATTTTTATCAAAAAGGCACCAGGCAGGTCTTGGAGGATCGTTTGCGCCCAGGGCTGTTACCATATCCGAATAAGAGGGGCCAAGATAATTTCCCGGGGAAAGGGAAAGCGCACCCAGGCAGGCGTTGGGATCAGTTCCAAGAACCGCGGCACAGCCGTCTATCGCACCATCAGCCCCAATACTGGCGCCAATAGCAAGCACTCGATCCGGGTCTGCTCCCTCCAGGGTGCGGGCATATTCCAGGCTTGCCCGGGCATCCAGCAGCCAGCCATCAGGTTCTGGTGCATTGCATTTGCCCTCACAATTCCGGAAAGTGAAGGTCAGGATGTTGTAACTTACATCAGGGTCCAGGGAGGGGAACCAGGAGGGGTCTTTCCAGGGAACGCCGTTTTGATCTCCTGTTAACCCCCGATTTTGCAGCCAGAAGGCGATTTCAGTCCATTCGTCCTGGTCACCGGGATACCAATGCATCAGGACAATCACTGGGGCACCCTCTAGCGAGGCAGGATAAAATTTGCCCTGCAGTGATTGACCATCTTGGGTTGAAAAGCTTACAGGCTGAGGTTCTGGAGGCAGAGCAGAAGGTACTTGAGAATCGGGTTCTTGGGATTCAGGTATTTCAGTTGGTACAACTGCCGCTGTTTCAGGGAGAGCAGTGATTCCTTTTGTCGCTATCAGGGGCGGCTCAGGAGGGGTTCTGGTTTTATTGTCGCCGCAGGCTGTTGTGAAAATCAAAAGGAGAAGAAGGGGGATGAAAAGCAGCTTTTTCATGGTTGCGATCCTTTATCTAGCTGAAATTAAATAAGGAGAACCTGTTTTGATTATCAAGGATAGAAAGGATTTCGTCAAGTTTTAGCCGCCAGGCGTTAATTAACCGTCAGCCGAAATTGTCTTGATTCGTTTTTAAATATTATGCCATTTTGCCTGAATAAAACCTGAGACCTGCTGCCAAGAACCTCAGAATAGAAGCCAGGATTAATAACAGTACCGCAGGATGTTTACCGTCAACCCAAAATCCATATTGAAGTCCAGAGAGAGTGCTGAAATGTACCATTCAGAGGACCACTACAGTCATGTATTTTATTGACAGTCCCGATTCAATAGTTTACACTCAATTTCATATTTGGGATTTTTACCTTGAGGGATTAAATCATGAAAAAGCCGGTTCATCATGAAAGATCAATTTACCTCATGCTGGTCTTCCTGACCTTTTCCCTCTCTTCATGTCAAGGCTTTAACTTACCCTATAAAGCCTTTGATAATCAGGTTCAGGCAGGTGTCGCAGCCACATTAACAAAAGAGGCATTTGTGAGAAGTGTGGATTCTGCCCGTCAGACCGAGGCAGTTAAAAATCTGCCTACCGAAACCAGGGAACCAACCCCATCCCCGTCTCTGACAATTACTCCAAGTCTCACGCCAACACCGGAGCCCATCCATGTTATGCTTCCCGGCGCACCGATCTACGTTCATACTTTTGTGAAAGACCTGGTAACAGTGGATCTTGCCAAGGATAAAACAGCCCTGGATGACAATTATGCTTGGAGCCGCTTTGAACGCCCCTACACAGCTAGAAAAATGGTATACCGCGATTATTTGGATATCTACAGAGTAGATCTTCGAGTAACAGATCCCTGGGTGTATTTTACTTTTGTCCTGATAGGAAAACTTCCAAATGAAGGAGATATCCGTTATTCAATTGAATTGGATCTGGACCATGAGGGATCGGGGGAATTCCTGGTGATGGCTAAGATACCTCCGGATATAAAATGGACCACAGATGGTGTCTGGGTCCTGGAGGATGAAGATGGCGATATCGGGGGATTATTCCCGCTTTATATGGAAAAACCTGGGGAAAAACAGAATGGATATGAAAGAGAGATCCTTGCCAACGGGCAAGGAGAGGATCGGGATTTAGCCTGGGTGAGAAGGGACCCAGACAACAGGAATCAGCTTCAGATTGCGTTTAAGAACAGCTTAATTGGAACGCGGGGATTCTTGTGGAGTGCCTGGGCGGATGAAGGGCTGCGGGACCCCTCCCTGTTTGATATCAATGATCATTTCACCTTCGAGGAAGCCGGCAGTCCGAACAAGGATAATTATCGCTATCCGGTTAAGAAAGTAGCCCTGATTGACAGCACCTGCCGTTCCTGGTATGGGTACATCCCTTCCGGAACTGAACCGGGATTGTGTTTTGCAGAAGAACTAAAGCGCCCGAGTCCTCCCGGTTATGGCTGGTGTAAAGCATCTGCAACCTCGTCTGGCTGTGACGGCAATGCCTGCCTTACCTATTGTCCGGCTTGAAAATTCTGTGTGCCCTGTAAACTGCCATAAACAGTATCTTTATTAGATGAACATAGCCTGCTGTCAACTCAGCAGGCTATGTTTTTATTAATACAAGGGCTCAACTTAAATTGATTTACTTCAGGTACCAGTGTCAGATATCAACTTAGTAATTGTTTCTCTGGTTGACGCAAATCTGTATTTTGAGTACACTGCTAGATAGTTAGACGAGAGAGCAGGAGTATATGTTGATGCGTAAAACCATCTTAATTGGGATATCATTATTGCTTATTTTTATTTTGATCTTATCTGCCTGCAGTACTGCAGAAGAGACCAGCCCCAGTAATGTGGACGAAGCTGTTCAGGCAGGGGTGGCGGCTACGCTCACCAAAGAAGCCTGGCTGGAAGGTGTGGAATCTGCCAGGAAAACAGCCATTGCTGGAGAAAATTTATCCCAGGATAATAATGAGGAAGATTCAAGCTCGATACTTCCTACTTTTACCCCTCAACCTTCTTCGACTCCTACCCTAATCCCCGTTTTAGAACATTTCCAGGTACCGGGAAAACCCAAAGAGAAAATTGATACTTACCTCACTGATTTTAATTCCATTGATTATGGAAGTGATGGTTTTACTTATGGAGATAAGTTTGCAGCGAATATATTCGAGCGGCCCTTTACAGCTGAAGATATGAATTACCGGGGAGAGATCGATATTATCCGGGTGAATCTGAAAGCCGGAAAACCCTGGATTTATGTCTCAATTTTCCTGGCAGAAGATCTGCCAGAAATTGGTGATATGAAATATGGAATGGAGTTGGATTTGGATGAAAACGGCAGGGGAGATTATTTGATCCAATGTGACCTACCTCTCAGCAAGGAATGGAGCGTGGATGGGGTTCAGGTATACACAGATGCAGACGGGGATGTTGGGGGCAAATTCCCTCTGGTCATGGATACTCCAGATCCAGAACTTAATGGATATGAAACGTTAGTTTTTGATGCTGGTGATGGAGATGACCCGGATCTAGCTTGGGCCCGGCGTCATCCGGACGAACCCAACAGCCTGCAGCTTGCTTTTAAAGCTGACCTGGTCGGCCCTTCCGGTTATATGTGGAGTGCCTGGGCAGATGGGGGGTTGAGAGCCCCGGATTATATGGATTACAATGACCATTTTACAGCAGAAATCGCGGGAAGCCCTTACCCGGGGAGTCCGTTATATCCGCTCAAAGCTGTTTACCTGGTGGACAGCACCTGCCGCTCCTACTATGGGTTCATACCAGCAGGCGATGAGCCTGGCCTGTGTCCCTGAGAAGGGTAAAACCGAAAAGTAGAAAAACCTGCTCGAATTTGAGCAGGTTTTTTTCTGTGTTCTTCAAAATTTATGCTATTTAAATGATTATGGCGAGGGAGGAATTTGAACAGATGACCAATTCAAGGGCGATCTAGGCTGTGTTGAAGGGGACCCGCTGTGTTGATCTGCCACCTTGATTTGTGCTGATTTTCAAAAGCAGTCCAACCGGAACATTCACCTCACGCTGATTCACAAACCCTCTAATGATTTCTCTTGGGATTTTTTAAATACTAGATATCCAGACCCCAACATCATACTCAGGGGGTAGAGAATGTTGGGCCAGTAGATTCCAGCCCTTAAAATCAAGAGAGCGAGAGGAATAATATTTAAAAGCCAGATTGCCAACATCCATTTTAACTCTTGAGCTAGAATGACAAACACCGGGATGAGAAGGACATAATGGCTCCCCAATACGTAAGGAGAAAACACCAAATTCACGGATAGCGCTAAGGCCAAAGTTATCCGATCCACACTCCTGGTTTTGATAAGTGCAGAACCAAAGGCAATTACAACGAGTACGAAGAGCCATAGAGCCAATTCAGGCTGGAAACCAAGCGGCTCTGGTAATCGCCAAAGAGTGATTTGAGGATTGATCATGGGAGGTTTTTCTTGAAAAGCTTTGATATAGCGGCTGATCCAGTCGAAACCAAAAACAGGAAAAGAGATCAAGAAGGTCGCTGCCAGGGGAGCTATGGCTTTGAGTTTGTCACTTCTTGGCCAATGCCAGATCGCTTTCATAAACACCAGGGTTGGCAAGACGACATTCAAAGGCTTGATGGATAATAACCAGAGACCGATACCCAACAAGATTGGGTTCTTTCGTTCAATCCCGAACCATCCCAGGCCAATTCCAAGCACCAGGATACCATCAATGTTACCTCTGGTAAGAAGATCAAATATGTACAGGTTGACTACTGCCAGGGTAATGATCAGCAGGGTAAACTTGTCATTGTTCTTTTTTGATACGGCGGCTACAGACACCAGTATCCCTATTAATGAGGCGACGATCAAGAGAGCTTCGCCATAGTGGAGAGAAAAGAACACTGTGGGTAAGATTACCAGGATGGTCCAAGGAGCATTGTAAAAACCTACACTGTTAGAGTCATAAAGTCGTGTTTCTCCCCGAAGGAAGGATTCGGTTACCTCCCTGAAGGTGAAAAAGTAATCGTCGCCAAGGGGCCAGTAC
>JBARSJ010000238.1:0-11513 GCA_049644685.1 Anaerolineales bacterium | reverse complement strand
TTACAGATCAACTCCAAATTGGGCAGGCTGGTCAGCAAAGAGCAAGCTCTTGATCATGCCCGGCGCTGCCGTGATGCGGGGCTGGTCCATTCCATCGGGCGCAATCGCCTGGATTCTATCTGGTTGGGAGTAAGGCCCGGTGAGAAACTAATTACGATCTGCAACTGCTGCCCCTGCTGTTGTTTGTGGGGTGTCGTGCCTGAACTTACTCCGAAAATCAGCCGGAAGTTCGTTAGTATGCCAGGCGTTCAGGTAGAAGTGACTGAAAACTGCACGGGCTGCCAGATTTGCACAGAAGGCACCTGTTTTGTAGATGCAATCATCATCAAGAACGGACGGGCTGAAATTACAGGGGAATGCCGCGGATGCGGACGTTGTGTTGACCTCTGCCCGGAAGACGCTATTATCCTGTCTATTGAGGGGGAAGAGACCATTCAAGAGGCTATCAACCAGCTTTCAAAAGTGGCTAATTTGAAATAATCTTAAGGATCAAACCTCCGAGGTTGATACAACCTCCGAGGTCGGATCGACCTCGGAGGTCTCTTAGAGTCATTCCTCAACTTCAAACGAATCTTCCGGCACCCAGGCTGGGGCACAGACCGCCAAAAATTCCAGGTCGGTTTTTCCCCGGTTAAATACTTGATGTTTTTCACCGGGCTCGATCAAACAAGCCTGGCCAGGCTGAAGGGGAAATTCACCCTGATCAATTCTCATCCATCCTTCACCTTTCAGAATGTAATAAGTTTCCTCGGATACTTGATGGAAATGCAGCAGGCAAGATTTTCCCGGCGGAATGACAACATGAGCTAAACTGTGTTTTGTTGTCCCGCCTGTGAGCTCTGGCTTTCCAATCAGCTCATAAATAATTTCACCCTGAGGAGTGATGAGTTCGTTTGTGATCTCACTTTTTTTAATTACTCGCATAATTCCTTCCTTAAATTTTATCCATTCCCGGATTACTTTTTTTTAAAAATTCTTCTGTTCTGGCAACATTGATGAAATCATTATAGTGCAATTCATTAATCATGTAGGTCCACTAGCATCACCTCCGGAGACCCTCCTTTGCTGGATAAAACCTACCCCCAAAGGGGCTGCCTGAAAAGTCAGCCCCTTTTTCTCCTTTTGTCATCCTGAACGCAGTGAAGGATCCATGATGAGATCAATATTCAAAATATCAAAATTTAGCAATGTCATGAGCTTTGGTTACTTTAGCTCACAATGGATTCCTCGTTTCACTCGGAATGACAAAATTGCGGAGTAGAATGTGTCATTTTTAAAACTCCCGGCGCGGACATGAAGTGGAAACCGAAGATGAGCGAGGCATTCTCGTGAAAAAGCAAAAGAGGGATTGTCCCAAAAGTAATTGGCACAGCCCCTGCTGCAGACTGACAAGATCTGGTTGTATATCAAGTATCAAAGAACAATCTTGAAGAAGGTTCCCCCTTCCTGAAGGAAAGGGGCCAGGGGATAGGTCCCCAGCTGCAGATTAGTACCAAATTAATTTCAGGGATTTTTATTTCAATCGGCTTTTAAAATGTGAGTGATGACGGTCGCCCCGCTGCCGCCGATATTTTGCGCCATGCCGATCTTTGCTCCATCGATTTGGGCTGGACCTGCCTCACCGCGCAGCTGGAGAACCGTTTCAACAATTTGATACATTCCTGTCGCGCCTACGGGATGCCCCCTGGCTTTTAATCCACCCATGGTTGTAACCGGGATCTTTCCCTCGGTTGTAATCTCTCCTTCCAGAGCCAGGCGGGGACCCTGTCCCCTTTCGGCAAATCCACAGGCTTCCAGGGATAAGGCAGACATGATCGAAAAAGCATCATGGACTTCAAAGAAATCAATATCTTCCGGTCCGATACCTGCCTGAAGATAGGCTTCTTTTGCCGATTTTTCAGCTGCAGTCAACCACAGGGGGTCATGTCGATCATGGACCGCCAGGGCGTCCGTAGCAACAGAAGATCCGGCAATCTTTATAATCCGTTTTCCTTTTAGACCCTTTACAAGGTCAGCGGGAACAACCACAGCCGCAGCAGCGCCGTCACCGATAGGTGAGGCATCCATTAAATTGATAGGGTCTGCGATCATGGCGGCTTTTTTATAAATTTCTGCTGTAATTGGTGCCTGGAAACGGGCATGGGGATTATTCGCGCCATTGGCATGGGCATTAATTGAAAACGGAGCGAAATCCTCATGCTGCCAGCCATTTTCGTACATATAACGGCGCATAATGAGCGCGTTCAATCCCACAAACGTTACTCCATGTACCCCTTCCCAATCCGCGCTCGCCGCAGTTGCCAGAGCCGCGGTGGTCTCCGCGGGAGAAGTATCGGTCATTTTTTCAACCCCAACTGCCAGCGCGCTGGACACAACACCTGATGCGACTGCGATCATGGCAGTTCTTAAAGCCAGGGCACCAGAACCGCAAGCTGCCTCGACAGTCATCGCCTCGATTCCCCGCATACCAACCCAATCTGAAATCAGGGCTCCCAAATGGGTTTGTTTATCCAGCTGCCCCGCCATCATATTGCCAACGTAAAGCGCCTCAACCCGGTTTAATTCAGCATCCGCCAGAGCAGCAAATACCGCATCTCCAGCCAATTCAACCAGCCGTTTATCCCAGTGTTCAGCTACCGGTACTTGACCAATTCCAATAATCGCTACTTCCTGCATAATAATCTTTTTATCCTTCCCCTTACCGGGTCCTTTTCCTGGCACCCGGCGGGAAAATCAATATTAAGCCTACAACAATAATTATGTTTATCTCTGCTATCAAATCCTATCAGGTTGTTCTGAAACCTACACATCCGGAAAAAATAGAATTTACTTCAATTATGACCTGCTCTTATCGAAAATCTTTTATCTCTCTAATAGGCAATAATCTGTTCAGATTTTTTTAAACACGACAGCCGCATTTGCCAATACAATCATAATCAGACAAATATATACCAGGTTACTTCTGCCAGACTGCGCGGCAAAAAACAGGATTATACCGGGGAGAATCATTAACAGGAACAGGATCAGAAAATAAAGATTTGGGTTTGCCCTTAACCAGGGAAACAGCTTTTTCATCTGAGTATTACCCCAATCATGGTCATAATGCTAACAATCAAAAGCAGTATACATATGACTGGCAGCAGTTTTCTCAAAATATCGCCTTCCTGCCCCTCCAACCCTGCTGTGCTTGCGCCTACGATTACCTTTGTTGGCGCAGCGATAGATCCCAGCGCGCCGCCGGTAGTCTGAGCAGCCAGGATAATTGCAGCCGGCAAACCCAACAGTTCAGCTGTCCGCAGCTGCAGAGCTGAAAAAACCAAATTTGAATTGGCATTGCTGCCCGTCATCACCGCCCCCAAGGCACCAATCCAGGGAGATAAGGCCGGGTAAAACTTACCAAGTGAAGCAGAAAAACCACGGGCCAGAGTATCTGTCATGCCCGCATGCTGCATGATTACTGCCATCATTACGATCGATGTGATGCCCACGCTGGAAGAGATTACACGTTTCCCCGTACTGCCCAGGATCCTGGAAAGCGCACCGGCCTTATACCATCCGGCGCTTTTAAATATCAGATAAGCTGCAGCTGAAGAAACCAGCAGAATCATACCGGCATGGCGGAAAATAGTTATCTGTCTGCCGGGACCAGCCAGAACCACATACCCTGCAAGAGTTCTCGTAGCCGGAAAACCAAACCCAAATTTGACCTGACTCAGAAAGCTGTTCAGCGGAGGAACCAATTGGATTAAAAGAGTAAGGACCACCAGGACACCATATCCGGACAGGGAAATCAGCAGCGGTTTCCAGTCCAGTTTTCCCGAAGAATTTGTCTTTCCTTTGTACACCCAGGCGAGAGGGATACCAATCAGCAGCCCTGTCGTACCACCGATTAATCCGCCAATGCTCCATAATCCCATTGTGACTGTCAGGTATTGCGCAGCCGACATGACCAATCCTATGATTAAGATCGGCAGCGCTAAACGCCGGATAGTCTTCCAACCCCCGGCTGCAAAAGCCGCGGCAAATCCGACACAGATCCCAACAATCCCTAGAAAAATTGCGGCAGGTGAAGCCAGAACTTGCCAATCCAGTTCTGTGGCTGCCATCATGGCATTAAAGGATGCTCCCAGTGATCCAAATGTAACCGCCCAGGAATGTCCCAGGGATGGAATTATCACCGCGCTGAGAGGTGTAAAACCCAAACCAACCAGGATGGGGGCAATCACAGCTACCGGGACACCAAACCCTCCCACCCCCTGTAAAAAGGAAGCAAAAATCCAGCCGATGATCAAAGCCTGCATTCCTTTATCGGCGGTTAAATAAGGAAGTGATTTGCTCAGGATTTTGATTCCACCAGCTTCATCGACCACCCGGAATAATAAAAACGCGGTCCAGATGATAAGAAGCACATCCAGGATCAGAAAAACTGCCTTGGCGTGAGCATAGGATAGGGTTTCCGGATTGATTCCAAACCAAATCCAGGCAACCAGCAGGGCGGTTAGATAACCGGCTCCTCCGGCTCTGGATGCCCCCCAGCGGAAACCGACCATCAAGAGCAGGATGACAAGTATGGGCGAAATTGCTAGTATAAACATAGTTCAAATAATATTGTTCTAAACAATCGTTATCTATTGTAGCATGGTTAGATTCGAGCCTTAGCTTCAACTCCCAACAAAAGAGTAAATTATGAGCTTCTCTCTAATGGCGCTGGAAGATGTCACCTCCCTCTTCTCCATGCTACAATAGGTGATTATCAATCAGGCAGGAACAAGTGAAACATCATGGACCCTATCATCCTGGATCAGATCGAATTTAATCCATCTTCAGCTAGAATCTTTAAGGACCTACGCGTAAAAAAGAACAGCAACAATGAGGGACTGGTCCTTGAACTGGTGGAGGAAGCCCGCCGTATCAGCCGACCGCGGGCAATGTATACCATTACCGGTATCGAAAAAAGAGATGATACTGGCCTTGTTCTGGGCGGTATCCGGATGGAAAGCCGGGTCATGCGGGTAAACCTGAGTGATGTTCAGCGGGTATTTCCTTATCTAACAACCAGCGGCAGAGAGATGTTTGAATGGACCCAAGCCAAGGACGATCTCCTGGAAAAATATTATGCGGAAGAGATCAGCCAGATGGCTCTCCAGGCAGCCGGGGATACGCTGCTCTCCCACCTACAAGAAACCTACCAGCTGGGTAAAACCTCCTCGATGAACCCGGGTTCGCTGGAAGACTGGCCCATCACTGCCCAAACATCCTTATTCAAATTACTGGGAAATCCAGAACAAGCGATTGGCGTCAAACTGCTTGACAGCATGCTGATGATTCCAAACCAGACGGTATCCGGCATTCATTTTGTTTCCGAAAGCGGCTTTTCAAATTGCGAACTTTGCCCGAGGGATGATTGTTCTCACCGGCGGGATCCGTATGATCAGAATCTTCTAAATTCGAAATATCAATAGGGGCTAATTTCCGGGGAAATGGAGGCATTCTTTCCCCCTGTTCCAGCTGGTTTTAATAATTCAGACAGACTTTAAATAATCTGCTATTAAACTTGCAGTCCGGTCGGGAACTTCCAATGGCAACAAGTGTCCTGCTTCCGGCTGAGTATATGCCTGTCCATCCGGCAGCTTCTTTGCCATCCTCCGGACCACCCTCGGCTTTAAGGTTTCAGAATTCTCACCGCGGAGCACCAGAACCGGACAGGAGACTTTGGGCAAATTCCTCCACACATAGGCGTCGGCCAGTCCACTGGTTTCATAGATTCTTGCTTCCCAGGCTGGACTGTACTTTAGATTTACAGTTCCATCCGGATTATCGCTTGCCAGACCGGCAACATAATCCCGCAGCACAGGGTCAGATAACCCCTTAAATATTTTTTTAAGCCGGTAATTGGTAAACATAACCTCCCGGCTGGGAAAGTTCACTTTTCGCCGAAGGGTGCCGCGGATCAACGGATAAAACCTGCGCATCAGATTGAACGGCGCCTGAGCCCGCATGATGATTCCCCGCCAAGGAGGAAACAATACCGGTTCAATCAACACCAGCGCCCTGAACAATTTCGGGCGTTCGATAGCAGCCATTAAAGTGGTCATCCCCCCGACGGAGTGCCCCACCCCGATGACCTGATTAAATCCAATCTTTGAGCGGCTGGATAATCTCTGATTAGATTCCAATTCTTTCAGAAAATCCAGATAATCATCTCTGAAGAGCCTCCAATCCTTCAGGCGATCAGGATCAGACCCCGGCCAGAAAGGCCGCAGGGGTAACGCCATCACCTGAAAATCATCTAAAAAGGGAAGCAGGAACGTACGATAAGCTTCCGGGGGATATCCATTGGCATGGGCAAACAGGAACAGAGGACCGTCACGGCTGAGGATCAGGGGATCAATCATTCTTTATATCCAGGTCCGGATTATCCCCAGATCTTCTTCGAAACCAACCTTGCTTTTCCCTGTTTGATCTGGAATCTCGTTTTAACAGGAAGCCAAGAGCCGATAAACAAATCCCCCCGAAGAGCAAATATGCGTAATCCAAATCAGATGAGGAGGAAGAAAAGTAAATCACAAAACAAATTAAACCGCTCAGCAGAGAAAAATTTCCCAATCTTTTCTTCATCTTTCAGCCCACAGGAATCCGGCAGTAATTTTTTTCCCACCAGACTCATTCAACATAATCCTCCAGTTTGTACGACACATTTGGACTGCGCAGTTTCCGGAGCGCGGTAGCTTCAATCTGGCGGATCCGTTCCCGGGTAACATCAAAGTAGGCTCCCACCTCCTCCAGGGTATGGACCTTGCCATCCATAAGGCCAAATCGCAGTTCCAGAACCTGTCTCTCCCGAACGGAAAGATTGTCCAAAGCTTTCCCAAGGTGTTCCCGCATCATCTCTTGCGCCGTGGCTTCAATCGGGGATGTGGCATCTTCATCATGGATAAAATCTTCCAGCTGATTATCATCCTCATCTCCAACCGGTCGATCCAATGACATAGGATCTTCCGCAGCCCTTAAGTAACGGTGGACTTTACTGGTGGCTTCCCGCCAATTGCGGAGTAACTCCGGGGGAAGGGAATCTTGCCTTTGGAGATGTTCTTTTATCGCTTTTTTATCCTCGATAGATAAATAATCAGTTTCCAGAGCTATTTCTTTTAAGCTGGGCTCGTGTTCCAATTCCTGCGTTAAACGGCGGCGGATCCTGAGCAACTGGGTGACCGTTTCAAACACATGCACCGGGATCCGGATAGTCCGCGCCTGGTCTGCGATCGAGCGGCTGACAGACTGGCGAATCCACCAGGTTGCATA
Source organism: Anaerolineales bacterium (assembly GCA_049644685.1). GTDB lineage: Bacteria > Chloroflexota > Anaerolineae > Anaerolineales > UBA11858 > B10-G9. The sequence goes on along the minus strand of JBARSJ010000238.1, from coordinate 4,211 downwards.
AGTGCTGAATTTAAATCCCCGGGTAGGGTCAAACTTAGAGACTGCCCGAAGCAGCCCAACGTTACCTTCCTGGATCAGGTCCAGAAAGGAATTTCCCCGTCCGATATAATGTTTGGCAACACTGACAACCAGTTTGAGGTTGCGGCGGATCAGTGCCTGGTAAGCTTCGTAATAACGGCTCCACAGGTCTTCGATCTCAATCTGGAGTTTATCATCTGCTGGTAGTTGATCTTTAAATTTCCTTAAGGTAGGTAATTTTTTATTCTCCAGAAGCCAGGCTTTAAGCCATTCTGTACTTGCTTCAGGGAAAGAATAAAAGGACACAAAAAAATGGAAAACGTTGCGGGCAACGGTGCCCCATTCTTCATTTTCCCCCCATAATCCATTATCCAGGTAATTCCGGGTATAAGAAGGCGGTTCCAAGTACCAGGTTGAACGCAGCGCCTGGGCTTCCTCTATGATCGTATTCCAATCGGGACATTCCAGCCGAAGCCGTTTCACATCTTCTCTGATGCGGCGGTGCATAACCCGCAAGTCATCATAAATTGCCAGATAGATATCGCGATCTTTTGGCTGACTTAGATCAACCAGCGGGTGTTCTCTCTTTAACCGATCTATCCGCCGGGTTGACAACAAGCGGGCGCCAAGCCAGAATTCCTGATGCACATCCAAGAGATCGATGGTCCCAATGTCGTTCAGGTACATCTGAACTGGATCATCACGCATAGCAGCTCTGATGTTTGCACCTTCTGATTCTGGGAATGTATGTTTTTTCTGCATCTTGCCTATAAACCTCGAAGAATTCAGTAATGAGCGGGATGTAAAAACATACTTGCCGTGGGCCTTACCTTATTCAGGAATTAAAGGCGGCAGTCCGGCTGGTGTAGCGTTTCATTGCTTTATCTATTTTATGCTTTTCCTGTAAAAAGTGGGTAATATTTTTCTGGTACTCAAGGGCTTTGTAGTCCCCATTTTCATGATTGGTTTCCTGCAGGTACCGAAGATGATCATTATTTTTCACTATCTGCCATTTTCTGAGGTTCAGGAATGCTCTCATTAAATCTTCAAGCACTTTATCAGCTTTGGTATCAAAGTTCTCTGTCCTGACCAGCAGTTCGTCAACAATCCCCAGGAAATTTTCCGGTATATGGCTGATCACATAATCCCGGGGTTCTTCTTCGCTTTGCGTCAGGGCATCCTTAATTAATCTGACCAGGATCTGGAAATCTGTATTCTGGAAATCTTTTTCATCAAATCGGGTTAATCCTTCTTTCCCCAATTCGCGATCTACTTTGTAAACTAAATCCGGTTCCCGCAGCAAAATACCAACACAATGCGCTTCATACAATTCCCCTGCGCGCTGTCCCCTTGCCCGGAGAGTCGGGTCTTTTGCCGGGGGCAGTTCAGTCCTGGTTTTGAATGCCGGGCGCTTCTTGCGCTCCGGACGGAAACTGAGTAAGGCTTGCTCATTAATCTCCAGCATCCGGGACAAACGCTGCAGGTAAGCATCCCGTTCAATGGAGTTGGGAAGATCATCAATCAGCGGCAGTACCTGTGAAGCAATAGCGCTCTTTATTTTCGGGTCATCCAGCGCCTGATCTTTTGTTAGCGTATCCATCACATGAGCCACAATCGGCTGAGCTGTTTCAACCAGATTCCGCCATTCCTCCGGATTCCTGTTCACAACATCATCGGGATCCACTCCTTCCGGCAGGGTTAAAACCCGGATATCAGCTTTTAATCTCGCTTCCTGGCGGAGCAATCCCCTGGTATTAAAAACCATATCAGTTGTGCGATCCAGGGTTTCACGGGCAATATTTAATCCCCGCAGAGTGGCTTTCTGTCCTGCGGCGTCGCTGTCCATGGCAATGACAAATTTTCCGGTATATTTCTTTAATACCCTTAATTGGTATTCGTTCAGGGCAGTACCCATCTGGGCCACAATATTCCGGAAGCCATGTTGGTAGGGACCAATTACACCCATATAACCTTCTACAATGACAACCTGGTCCAGCTCACGGATATTTTTCCGGGCAGTATCCAACCCGTATAACAATTTACTCTTATCAAAGATGGGCGTTTGAGGAGAATTCAGGTACTTGGGCACATCCTCAGGGTTGAGAATCCGAGCGCCAAACCCCGCCATTCTGCCACTGCGATCCCGGATGGGTATCATCAGGCGATGGCGGAAGCGGTCATAGACTTTATCCTGGTCTTTTTCTGTGATCAGTCCTGCATCCCGAAGCTCATCAATCGTATAATCTTTGTTCTGGAAATAGTTCAATCCGGCATCCCAAGCATGGGGAGCATATCCCAGACCAAAGGCATCAACAGTTTCAGATGTTAATCCCCGTTTGTCCAGGTAAGCAGCTGCCGTTTTTCCCGCATCAGTATGAAGAAGATTATGCTGGTAATAGATCACTGCCTCTTCCAGCAAAGCCCGCAGTCTTTCGTGTTCTTCTTGCTCTTCCACCGCTTCAGGGGTGAGGGGTTTTAATTGGACACCGGCCCGGTCTGCCAGATGTTGAAGTGCTTCAGGAAATTCCCAGCCCTCCCTCTTCATTGTGAAACTGAAGATATCTCCCCCGGTATCACATTCACTAAAGCAGCGCCAGGTCTGGGTGTCCGGAAAAACAACAAATGCGGGTGTGTTTACGTTATGGTGAAAGGGACAAAAGCCGGTATAGTTTCTCCCCGCCCGGCGCAGTTCCACGCTTTCAGATACCAAGTCAACGATATCAATCCTATCTTTGATTTCGTCCGTAACGCTCATAAGGTTCACCAACAAGTTTTTCTGGGTTCAAAAACGATTATACCAAGGGAATTCAGATTAAAATTTCCATCCCGGAGACCAAAATTCAAAGGGGATGGAAATCTTATTCCAGGTATTCAAATTGAAGCGATAAGATTCAGGCTAAAAACCTTCCAACCTGGTCATATCCAATACACCGTCGGCAAACCGGGTGATACTCTGCAGTAAACCCAATCTGTTATTACGGACTGCCTGATCCTCATCCATTACCAGGACATTGTCAAAGAAGTTGGTAATCTGGGGGATAAGAGGTGTGAAGACTTTAAAGAACCCCTCCAGATCACCGGGTTTTTTATCTTCCGCAGACGCTTTTTCCACCGCTTTAAAGAGGGATTTCTCCGCTTCTTCTTTCAATAATTTTTCGTTGACCTGGTAGGTTTCCTTTAAATCCCGGGTAATTCTCATGCAGCGGGCAAAGGTATCCAAGGTTAATTCCCAATCTTCTTTTTGGACCCGGATGTTGAGAAGTTTTAGGGCTCGAAATGCGCCTGCCGGGTTATGACCCTGGGCTGCGACCACTGCATCCACCAGGTCGTGTTTGTACCCCTCATCGCGCAGATAATTGTGTAATCTGTCGCTGATAAATGACAAACAAGCAGCTATGGTTGACCCATCCATTTTAATGGGCAGTTCACTGACAGCATATTCCACCCCGGTGTTTAGATCCAGATCAATATCCCAGCTGATCAAATTAAAGACCAAACCTAACGCAGCCCGGCGCTGGGCAAATGGATCCTTGCTTCCGGTGGGAGCCAAACCAGCCGCGAACAACCCGGTCAGGGAATCCAGCCTGTCTGCCAAGCCCACCAACAATCCTGCTTTGGCTTTTGGACCGGCATCATCGGCTGATGCTGGCAAATAATGCTCCCGGATAGCTTCTGCAACCGCTTCCGGTTCACCGGAATTCAGCGCGTAATAATACCCCATTACTCCTTGCAGGGAGGTCATTTCCACTACCATCTGGGTTGCCAGATCAGCTTTGCACAGCTCAGCAGCCCGCCGGGCAGCAGCCAGATCCTCTTTGGAAAGCTCTAGCAGGGGAGCTATCTTATCCACCAGGTTACGGATTCGATTGGTTTTATCCCCCATGGATCCCAAATCTACCTGGAAGGTTAATAATTCCAGGGCGGGAAGGTACTCTTTAAGTTTTTTCTTCCGGTCAGCCTGAACAAAATATTCCGCATCCGCAAAACGGGCCAGGATCACATCCGTGTTCCCCTGGATGATCAGAGAAAGGTCCGGATATTCGTCTTCCCCGCTGGGTTTATTGGCGATGGTGATAAAGTAGGGAAGCAATTTCCCCTTCTTTTCTACCGGGAAATAACGTTGATGTTTTTTCATCACCGAGACCAGCACTTCGCGGGGAAGTTTCAGATAATCCGGGTCAAACTCTCCCAGC
>JBARSJ010000237.1:0-2058 GCA_049644685.1 Anaerolineales bacterium | reverse complement strand
ATTATAGAAAGAGAAATAGACAGCCGGGTGTCGAAAGAGGCAGAAGCCCCCATAAAAGGAGGTACTGAGACTATCTTGCTGGTTGATGATGAAGAAAATATCCGACAACTCGGTGAAGAGCTACTTGGCAGTTTTGGTTACACGGTGCTGACTGCTCCGGACGGAGAAAGTGCCCTGGAGCTTTACGAGAAAGACGCCGAGCAAGTGGATCTGGTCATTTTGGACCTGAACATGCCAGGAATGGGCGGAAAGCGGTGTTTGGAAAAGCTAGTCGTAATGAATCCCCGGATAAAAGTAATCATTGCCAGCGGGTATTCTGTTAACGGTCCAACAAAAGATGCGATTGATGCAGGGGCAAAAGGCTTCGTGGGTAAGCCATACGAAGTAAGGCAGATGCTTCAGGCTATTCGTAAAGTTATGGATGACAAGAAATAAAGAAAGGCCCCATTTTTTGAGCCATAGAATTTTCTGAGATAGCTGGTGTAAAACCTTGAAAGGGGCATATTATTTTCCAATACACTAATCCGATACAGGCTTCATCCCTTTGCAAAGGATCAAGGGTGTGTACGTGAATCGTTTCGGATCACTAAAGAACTGGATAAAATCTGAAAGAAAGGTATCAGAGCCACCCGGGTATTTTTCAAACAATTCTTTGGTTTTTTCAGAAGTCACTTCCACCTTTTTTGTCCAATTGAAAAGCTCCGCTTTGCTTATGTTTCAGTAAATGAGGTTATGGGTGTTGACATCTACCTGTATATTTTGACAATCTAGTTCATACAGATAGCTATACAATTTACGACCTGAATAGGGATCGAAGTTGTATTCCTGTTGTAATCTGGCCATGATCTCAAAGAGCACTTTCTCCATTTTGTTGGGCAGCTGGTAGTGGGAGACGCAGTTGTGATCAAGGTCAAGTAAACAGAGATAGCCGTCAGGCTTCAGGCATGCCGTTAGGTTTCTGACAATTTCAGAACTTTCCAAAAGGTTGTATTCTAAAACAAAACGGACCCAAATAAGATCAAACTGGCCTACACCTTCAGGGGAATCCCTCAGGTCATGGAGCTGAAAATCTATCCCCGACTTCTGTCCATAGTGTTTTTTAGCATGGTCGATCCGTTTCTCTGAATAATCCACTCCCAGTATTGTTCCACCTGGCTGGATCATTTCATGGAGGATTGAGGTCACCTTACCCGGCCCGCAACCTGCGTCAAGCACCCGGAGACCAGGTTTTACGCCACACCACAAGGCCTGTTTCCGTACCGCTTCCGGTCGGGTTTTGACTTCTAGGCGAATCGATTCTGCCTCGTTTTCCATAAAATAATCAGGCGGCTTACATCTCCTAACAGGCGTTACATGGTCTTCAATGAGCCCAGTTTTGTATAGGGAATCATCTATTATGTCATGAGATGCTTTAAGACAGGCCACAGGTTATTCCTTCCAAATGAGATGAACAGTTTTGATTTTTTCCCATGGATTATACCTAAATGTAGCTTTATAAACATAACGATCTAATATGTCAATAGTTTTTAAATATTTATAACTATAGTATCCCAAATTTATTCCTAACGATAATATTTCATGTTCATATGTCCTCCCAAGTGTCTAAAAATCTCCCAACCGACTCGTTATTTCATCAAAGCGACGAACTCAGTTCCCCGCCTAACCACGTTTAACTCTCCTGATGATCGGTGAAAATGTGTCCCAAAGGAACCCCAATTCGCGGCAACCCAGGATTCTTGTAAGCATAAAATAGAGGACTACGCCAATCCCTATGAGACCAGATAAGTCCATGGATATACTCAATAAACCCGCACTCGAATCTGCGGTTAGCCATCTGGAATGGACGTAAAAAATCCCTGCTCCCATGATTGCTGCTGCAAAAGCACACTTTAGACCGGATATCAGGACCGGTCTCAGGTTAACAATGTGTATTTTTCTTTTCAGGAAAATGACCAGGAGGCAAAACTGAATGGATGACGCCAATGACAGGGCAAGCGCAAGGCCACCGTGCTTCAAAGGGCCCATCAGCAATAGGCTGAAGATCAAATTAGTTGAGAA
>JBARSJ010000236.1:0-11246 GCA_049644685.1 Anaerolineales bacterium | reverse complement strand
CTTCCAGGACTAGGGCATTAACTCTTCCCGCTTCCTGCATCTTTTTGATCTCCACCTCGGTTTTGATCAACTGCTTATCATAAGAAATCATTATCCAAATCCAATCCCGGAATCGATTTACTCTATCCTGGAATACTGCTCAGTAAATTATTAACGTACAAGCAACTTCTCATCATATCCATGCAGCTTCAACTCCGCATCGATATTCTGGAATGTGTCTCTAACTACACCAACCACAATCAACAGCCCTGATGAGGTAATCAGCATCACCCCTGTACCTCCAGCTGTAATTCCGGATAAACCTAAACCAGATAAAATAATACCTACTATAAATGGGAAAATCGCTATTGTACCCAGGAAAAATGCGCCAGGGAAGGTAATTCTTCGCAGTACTTTTGTTAAATACCTCTGAGTCGGAGCTCCCCGGCTGACACCAGGTATCTGAGCTCCCGCACGTTTAAGGTTAGTGCCATAATCCTGCTGCGCAAATAGCACGTCAGTATAAAAGAAGGTAAAGCCGACCACCATCAACCAGTATAGCAGCCAATACCAGGAGGAAGTTCCTCCGAATAAAGCCTGAACATTTGTGGCCAGGTTGGACACCCAGAATGTCTGTGACGCAACGAAGAAACTGGCGACGATCGCTGGGAATGTCAGCAGTGATTGTCCGAATATAAGCGGGATCATACCAGCCATATTGACTTTCAGCGGTAATGTCCCCTTCACCGGCATTGACTGCCGGTTTCCAACCCTGCGGCCAGGGTACATAACCGGAATGTTCCTCTGTCCCTGCTGAACAAAAACAATCGCATAAATAATCAGCGCTGTTATTACTACCAAAATAGACAGCGTTATCCAACGGTTTTCCTGATTACTGATAATTTGGCCGAAGTTTTGCGGTAACCTGGACACAATACCGGCAAAAATCAACAAGGAAAGACCTTGATTACGAATACCGTATTCAGAGATCAATTCACCCAGCCAGATGGCAAACATGGTTCCCGCAGTCATGCTGACGATAATCGCCAGACTGGGGAGCAGCGAAGCGCCGCTAAAACCAAAATTATCTATGATCTGGACCCCGCCAGCCAGGCTGGAAAAGATCCGAATCTGACCAATGGCCTGAAGAGCAGCCATCGGCACTGCTAGAATGTAAGTCCAGCGTTCCATCCACTTTCTTCCTTCCTGGGGATCCTCTTCCATTTTCCGCTGCAGGGCAGGAATAATTGGAACCAGAAGCTGGAGAATAATCTGTGACGTAATGTACGGGTAAACACCCATTGCCAGCACTGAGAAATTGGATACCGTACCACCAGAAAGCATATCCAGAATGCCCACAAAGGTGCTCCCGGCGCCGCCGCCGGTAATAATCGCAGAAATCGCCTCCCTGTTAGCACCAGGGATGGGTACATGTGCTGCAAGACGGTAGATTACCAGGATCGTCAAAGTGATCAGTAATTTTCGCCGGATATCTTCTGCTTTCCATAAATATCGCCAAGCAGATGTTTTCATTTCTCTACTCTCCTATATTCAATCCCTTCCGGGAAAGAAATAGCTCCATAATTCCTAATCGGGATGCCAATTCCTCTATCCCTCAATTACCTCTACAGTTCCTCCAGCCTTTTCAATCTTTTCCTTGGCTTTCCTGGAAAAACGGTGGGCTTTTACTTTTAAGGGTTTTTTTAATTCCCCGCGGCCCAAAATAACAACCGGGCGGCTAAGGGTATTGATCAAATCAACTTCCCTTAAAATTTCTGGTGTAACCTCGGAGTTCTTTCGAAAAGCCGATAAGTATTCCAGATTCACTTCCTGGTATTCCACCCGGTTAAAATTCTTAAATCCGGGTTTTTTCGGCATTCTGCGGAAATAAGGTGTGTCTCCACCCTGGTGCCAGAGGGGAACCCCTCCACCTGCCCGGGCGTTCTGACCCTTTGTACCTCTGCCTGAAGTTTTTCCGGTTCCGGAACCATAACCACGTCCGACACGTTTCCGATTCTTTTTTGAACCTATATTTGGTTTCAAATCATGCAATTTCATATTAAATTCCTTCCGACCTGCTTACTCAACCTGGACAAGGTGTTTCACTCGCTCAATCATCCCCATGACGCTGGGATGGTCCGGGCGTTCGACGGTTTGGTTGATTTTTCTTAATCCCAGGGCTTCCAGCGTTCGTCGCTGTGGTTGCGATCGCCCATGGGGACTTCTCACCAGAGTAATTTTCAGCATTTTATCTTTTTTCTTCCTTGCCATGATCCTATCCTCGATCCCAGAAGGGAATCAGTTTTTCTGGGTCAACTCCCCGGTTGGCAGCTTCTTCGTAGGGATCTTTTAACTGCTCCAGGCCATTAATAGTGGCGGCTGCGATATTCATCGCATTATTGCTGCCCAGTGATTTTGTCAAAATATTAGAAATTCCGGTAACTTCAACAACAGCTCTAACACCTCCAGCAGCGATAACGCCAGTACCTTCAGATGCCGGTTTCAGCAGGACTTTTGCACCGCTGACTTTGCCGATCACCTTATGGGGGATGGTGGTGTCGTAGGTTGCTACAGCATGCATATCATCTCTAGCGTTTGCGGCTGCTTTCCGAATGGCATCGGGCACGGATTTGGCTTTTCCCATACCCAAGCCCACTTTGCCTTTATGGTCGCCAACTACCATGGTCACCCTGAAGGAAAACCGGCGTCCACCTTTCACAACGGCAGCAACACGCTCAATATTTACGATCCTCTCATCTAATTCTTGTTCAGGATTATCTTTATAACCGTTTGTCATAACCTTCTCCCGGTCCGTTATCTAAAACTGCAGTCCATTTTCACGGGCACCTTCAGCGAGGGTCGCGACACGGCCAATGTATTTAAATCCGCCGCGGTCAAAAACTACGCTTTTAATGCCTTTTTCTTTTGCGCGATCAGCAATAGTTTGTCCAACCAACTTTGCTTTTTCTTTTTTCGTCATCCCCTTAAATTTCTTCTTGAGTCCCGAATCAATTGTTGATGCGGAAACCAGGGTGTGACCTTTTGTGTCATCAATAACCTGAACATAAATCTCGTTTAAACTACGAAATACATTCAAACGAGGTTTTTCAGGTGTCCCGAAAACATTGCGGCGAATTCTTAGATGCCGCCTCTTACGAGCGTCCCCTCTAGTTCGTTTTTTTGCCATATTAAGCTACCTTACCCGCTTTGCCTGCTTTGCGGCGGATTCTCTCATCTTTATACCGAATGCCCTTCCCTTTGTATGGTTCAGGCTTTCTAATTTTCCGGATATCTGCTGCTATCTGGCCTACTTTCTGTTTATCAATTCCATTGATAAAAATCTGTTGTGCCCGGTCTCCCACTACAAAATCTATTCCCTGGGGGGGTTCTACTTCAACCGAATGTGAGTACCCAACATTCAGAACCAGGTTTTTTCCCTGCATAGCGGCGCGGTATCCCACACCCACCAACTGCAGTTCTTTTTGAAAACCGTCCGTTACGCCAATGATCATGTTTTGGATCAAGGACCTGGTGGTTCCATGTAATGATCGCATTTCTCTGGCATCAGAAGGCCTGGTGACATTGATTTCCCCGTCCTTGAAGGAAAGGTCAATGCTCGGGGAAAAAGTAAATTCCATTTCGCCTTTTGGCCCTTTGATCTTTACGTGCGATCCATTTATCTTTACATCCACGCCGGAGGGGACTTCAACCGGCAGACGTCCAATTCTAGACACAGTTCATTCTCCTTGATCGTTCCTAACTTCATACCGCAAGCCAGGTCACAAATCTCCTACCATACTTTGCAAACAATTTCTCCACCAACACCTTGCTTTTTCGCCTCACGTCCGGTCATTACACCTTTTGAGGTTGTTAGAATGGAAATACCCATTCCAGACAAAACAAATGGAATCTCGCCTTTCCCTGCATATATTCTCTGACCGGGAAGACTCACCCGCTGTAAGTCGGTAATTACAGAGCGTTTGGTACGCCGTTTACCAACATATTTCAAGTCGAGGGTTAAGGTTTTGTGGGCTGAATTTTCATTTTCAGTGACTTCATAATTGCTGACAAATCCTTCTTCAGCCAATATTTTTGCAATGGATACCTTCATTTTTGAGCTCGGCATTGCTACCTGAGAATGCTCTGCTCTCACTGCATTTCGGATTCGCGTTAGCATATCAGCAATTGGATCATTAAAACTCATTACTTATCCTCCATCCAACCTACCAAGATGATTTGACAACTCCGGGAATCTTCCCATCGAGTGCCAATTCACGGAAACAAATCCTGCACAATCCGAACCGTCGCATATACCCTCGCGGCCGGCCGCATTTTTTACAACGATTTATTTCCCTGACCTTATATTTACGTTTTGATTCACGTGCAATCATACTTTTCTTTGCCATTAGCGGTTATCCTCCTTAAACGGCATCCCCAATTTTCGCAGCAGCTCCCTACCCGATTCGTCATCCTGACTGGAAGTAACTATAGTTACCTCAAGTCCTCGAATCTTGCTGACTTCGTCATAATCAATTTCTGGGAAAACCAACTGCTCAGTGATCCCCATGGTGTAATTTCCCCGTCCATCAAATGAATTAGGAGATACACCTCGAAAGTCACGTACCCGGGGTAAGGCAACATTCATCAATCGATCCAGGAAGGACCACATTTTATATCCCCTTAAGGTGACTGATGTGCCAATTGCTGATCCAATCCGTAGTTTAAAGTTCGCAATATTCCTTTTGGATTTATTGATGATGGGTTTTTGACCCGTAATTCTTGTCAAATCACGAACCGCCTCATCCAGAAGCTTGCCATTATCAAGGGCATCACCCACCCCAATATTCACAACAACTTTCATGACCCTGGGGCACTGCATAATATTCTCTAATCCAAGATCTTTGATAAGATCTGGTACAACTTCTTTCTGATAACGCTCTTTTAATCTGCTCATTCTTCCGCTCCCAGCAATTAGTCAATCACCGCTTCACAGCGTTTACATACCCGGTGGGCTTTTCCATCTTCACGGGAAATCCCGACTCGGGTGGGTTTTCCACACGATGGACAGACAAGCATCACATTGGAAATATGAATCGGACCTTCAAATTCAATAATTCCGGGGGTCATTGTTCTGCCTTGGGCTTGAATTTGCCCCTGGTGCTTTTTCCGGATATTAATTCCTTGCACGGTAACCCGCTGTTTTTCCCGGTAAACCTTAAGAACTTCTCCTTGTTCACCTTTGTCAGCAGCTCGTCCGCTGATCACTTCGACGGTATCACCTTTACGAATTTTAAATTTCACGTCAATCACTCCTGCTTCTTATTTCCTAGACCGTCTCTGGCGCTAGGGATACAATTTTCATATATCCCCTTTCTCGAAGTTCTCGGGCAACCGGTCCAAAGATACGGGTACCTTTTGGATTCGTACCATCAGCATCCAGGATAACTACGGCATTATCATCAAATTTTACAGTTGAGCCGTCTTTACGGCGCCATTCTTTTGCTGTGCGGACAACAACTGCTCTAACAACTTCATGGGTTTTGACAGATCCCTGTGAAGTGGCTTCTTTAATCGCCCCGACTACAACATCACCGACGCGGGCATATCGACGGGTTGATCCGCCCAGAACCCGAATAACCAGCAGTTCGCGGGCTCCAGAGTTGTCGGCAACATTTACTCTTGATTCTTGTTGTATCATTGCTGACTCCGTTTAGGCTTGCTGGGTAGAAACCGTTTTCCGGATGATTTCTTCCACAGCCCACCGTTTTGTCTTTGAGATCGGTTTGGATTCCACTATCAGAACTTTGTCACCGATCTCGCATCCCAATTCATCGTGCGCCTTAACTGAACTATGACGATCGATGACTTTTTTGTATAAGCGATGGCGGAACCGCCGGGCAATCCTAACCGAAACTGTCTTATCCATTTTATTGCTGGTCACTACACCAGTCATACGACGGCGTGTGCTCATAATTCACCTTCCACTGCGGCTTCCAGCTCGCGTTCTCGTAATATTGTTTCAAACCTGGCAATCAGGCGCCTGGTCTCTGTTATCCGGGAGGTATTTAATAACTCACCTGTTGACTGCTGAAACCTGAGATTCATCATTTCTTCCCGGGTTTCATCAATCTGAGCTTGTATTTCTTCATCCGCTAAGGCTCGGATTTCTTCTACTTTCATGCGCTTTCTCCTACTTCTTCTCGGCGGACTACTTTGGTTTTTATGGGTAATTTGTAGGAAGCAAGCCGTAAAGCCTCAACTGCCACACTCTCCACAACATCTCCACCTATTTCAAACATGATCCGTCCGGGTTTAACAACAGCAGCCCAATATTCAACGTCGCCCTTGCCTTTACCCATCCGGGATTCAGCCGCTCGTTTTGTGATCGGTTTATCAGGAAAGATACGAATCCAAACTTTTCCTCGGCGCTTCATAGCTCTTACCATGGCTCGGCGCGAAGCTTCAATTTGCCGGGCAGTGATCCAGGCAGGTTCTAAAGCCTGAAGCCCGTAATTACCAAAGTGCAGTTCCGAGCCGCGGTATGCTTTCCCTTTCATTCGACCACGCATCTGTTTTCTATATTTGACACGTTTTGGCATCAACATGTTTCTAATCCTCTCATTTCTCCGCTGAAGTCTTTAAGGCTAAGCCTTATTTACTGACGTAAACTCCGTCATGTGCTTCTTTTTCGTCTTCTTCGTCCAGTGTTGGCAGGACTTCACCTTTATAAATCCATACTTTTACGCCAATATTGCCGTAAGTAGTAGCTGCTTCAGCCAATGCATAATCAATATCAGCCCGTAACGTCTGGCGCGGAACCCGTCCTTCCCTCATATGGATGGTCCGGGACATTTCAGCACCACCCAAGCGGCCTGCAACTTCAATCCGGATACCTTCGGCTCCTTCCCTCATTGTGCGCTGGATAGTTCGTTTCATGGCCCGTGAGAAGCTGATCCGGCTTTCAATCTGGCGGGCTACATTTTCTGCTACCAGGTAAGCATCCAGATCCGGGGTTTCGATCTCTTTTATATCCACATCAATGGTCTTTCCAACTAGCCCTTCCAAACTATTGCGCATGATCTTAACATTTGCGCCTTTTCGGCCGATCAAAACACCAGGCTTTGAAGTATGGATGATAACTTTTACTTTCCCCGGGAATCGTTCAATTTCAATTTTAGAAACGCCTGCTCGATCAGCTTCTTGATGAACCAAGTTTCGAATCGCGATATCTTCCTGCAAGTGTTCCACGTATTGATCACCTTCGGCAAACCAATGTGCATCCCAGGTCTTGGTAACTTTCAAACGAAATCCAATTGGATGTACTTTACGACCCATAATTTCTCCTACTGATCACGTCTGCCCGCAGAGAACTTAATTTCGGGGCAGTTGCTTTCATCAATCGTTCCTATGCCTCTTGATGCTCTCTTAATATAATAGAAAAGTGTGATGACCGGCGCAGGCGGGGTTTCACTCGCCCCCGGGCTCCAAAACGGCGCCACTTGCGGGTCGGTCCCTCATCAGCAACAAAATAGTGAATGTACAAATCATACCGGTTAAGACCTAAGTTATTCTCCGCATTGGCGATTGCTGAATTAATCAATTTTGAAACGGGGAGGGCAGCTTTATTGGGTGTAAATCTCAACACTTCCAAGGCCTCCATAACATCTTTTCCTCGCACCAGATCAATTACCAGGCGCGCTTTTTGCGCGGAAACAGGGATATGTCGTGCTTTTGCTTTGATATTTTTTTCCATATCTAAATCTCCCTGGCAGCGGAGTCAGCGGAGTCAGCGGTTTCCTTCGTACGGGATGTTCGCTTCGCCGCTAAATGCCCGCGGAATGTCCGGGTAGGAGCAAATTCACCCAGGCGGTGCCCAACCATATTCTCTGTAATATAGATCGGAACGTGCCGGCGACCGTCATGAACCGCGATAGTGTGCCCCACCAACTGGGGGAAGATCACACTTGCTCGGCTCCAGGTCCGGATGACTTTCTTCTCTCCACGCTCGTTCATTGCTTCTATTTTCTTTAATAACTTGGGGTCTATAAATGGACCCTTTTTCAGTGATCTTGACATACCTTCAACTCCTAATGCATTGCCTTGATTTGCTGCAATACAGGAACATTTTAGCGGCGTTTCTTCTTTCCGACCCGTCGATCCCGGACAATATACTTGCCGGTTCTCTTATTCCGGCGGGTTTTTGCACCCAGGGTTTTCTTGCCCCAGGGGCTCTTGGGACTCGGCATACCTATCGGAGAACGGCCTTCACCACCTCCATGCGGATGGTCCCGGGGAGACATTGCAGATCCACGGACAGTGGGGCGGATGCCCAGATGGCGCTTCCTGCCTGCTTTGCCCAGTTTAATATTGCCATGATCAACATTGCCCACCTGACCGATTGTTGCCATGCAGGTTTGCAGGATCAGGCGGATTTCTCCCGAAGGCAATCGGACCTGACCATATTTTCCTTCTTTGGCAATTAACCGGGCGGATGTGCCTGCGGAGCGCACCAATTGCCCTCCTCCTCCTGCTTTCAGCTCAATATTATGGATTCGGGTACCAGTTGGAATAATGCTTAAGGGCAACATATTCCCAGGAGCAATTTCCGCTTCCGGTCCGGATACCACAGTATCACCTACTCGCAGTCCAACTGGAGCGATGATATACCGTTTCTCGCCATCGGCATAATTTAGAAGGGCCAATCTAGCTGTTCGATTGGGATCATATTCAATTCCGGCAACCTGGGCAGGAATATTATGTTTCTCCCGCTTAAAATCCACCAGGCGGTATCTCCGTTTATGACCTCCACCTCGATGGCGGACAGTAATTCTTCCGTAGGTGTTGCGTCCACCTTTTTTTCGGAGCGGTTTCACCAATGAACGTTCCGGTTTATCTTTAGTAATTTCCTCAAATGAATAGCCTGTTCGCCCACGCATACCCGGGGTAACGGGCTTATATTTCTTTACTGCCATTACCGAACTCCTTCAAACACAGAAATCGTATCGCCGGGGGCCAGGGTGACGACAGCTTTTTTATAAGCACTGCGTCTAATTAATACCCGGCGGCTGCGCGCACGGCGAGATCTTTTTGCTGGCATAACCATTGTATTTACCCGGACAACTTTTACTTCAAAGATCGTCTCAACGGCTTCTTTGATCATGCTTTTGGTTGCGTCATTGGCCACTTCAAATACAAATTGATTCAATTTTGCATATTGGTGGGTTGATTTTTCAGTTAGTATCGGACGTCGTAAAACATCATATATCGAGGTCATCACCTTACTCCCGTAATAAATTCTCCGAGATCCGGTCCAATCCTGATTTGATAAGGATGACCTTCTCATGTCCCAATAAATCTCGAATATTTAAGTAATCCGCCAGCAAAACATTCGCATCCGGCAAATTATTAATCGCCCGCACCAACAAGTCATAATTCTCATCCCGCTCGGGATAGATGATCAGGCAATCTTGTCCGCCGGTAATTTTTTCCAGCGATTCGATCATCAACTGAGTTTTGGGCTCCTTCAGAGCAAATTCGTCCACAATGAACATTTCCTCTGAGGAGTGTTTTAAGGTGATTGCCGACCGCAAAGCAGCTCTGCGCATTTTCTTGGGCATCTTCTGCTCGTATGAACGAGGTTTGGGGGTAAAGATCTTGCCTCCTCCCACCCACTGAGCTGCCCTGATTGAGCCTTGGCGAGCCCTTCCTGTGCCTTTTTGCCGCCAGGGTTTCCGGCCGCCGCCAGAGACTTCGCTTCTGCCTTTGGTGCTGTGTCTTCCAAGCCGTTGATGCGCCAGTTGGCGAACATAGGCTTGATGCATCATATCTACGTTAACCGGGGCGTCAAAAATCTCTCCTGGCAGTTCGACAGTATCAATTTTCTTGCCCTTCATATTGATAACATTTGCTTCCATAATCTTATGCTCCAACCGGTTACTGTTTCCGGGCTTCTTTTATTATGACCAACCCGTTTTTGGGTCCTGGTACTGAACCACGGACTGCAATAATATTATTCTCGGGATCAATCCGGGAAACCAGCAGGTTCTGGGAAGTCACTGTGTCATTTCCCATCCGTCCAGGCATCCTCTTTCCTTTAAAAACGCGTCCTGGCGTTGATCCGGCACCGATAGAACCCGGTGCGCGCTGGCGGTCTGATTGACCGTGAGTTTTTGGACCTCCGGAGAATCCGTACCGTTTTACAACACCGGCAAAACCACGTCCTTTGGATTTTCCAACAATGTCAACACGCTCACCCTCAGTAAATACTTCAACTGTGAGTTTTTCTCCCGCTTCCAGTTCTTCATCAGTCCGAAATTCCCTCAGGAATCGGAGAGCGGGGAGATCGTTTTTCTTCAAGTGGCCAAGTTCTCCACCAGTCAACCGCTGGGGTTTTGCTTCTTCAAAACCCAATTGAACAGCGCTGTATCCATCTTGGTCCAATGTGCGGACCTGTGTGACATAACAAGGCCCAGCTTCAATGACTGTAACGGGAACTGCTTTCCCTGAATCGTCAAATAACTGGGTCATACCGACTTTCTTTCCAATTAGCCCTTTCATCTCATTTGTCTCCTACTATTGATTTATTTTCTGGGACTGTCAACTAGGGCTTAGCTTCATCATCCCAAACAACGCAGTTAACGTATCCTTCGCGAACAGCTGGATTTTGTGTTCTCGGTTGGAAACGCTCTTACGTTATCCAATTTTTCGCTGGGTTAGTTTTTCGTTTTCTCCAGCGAGACTTTGCCAATCTTCTGGCAGAGTTTGTCGAACTTTCTTTCCGATTTGCTGCCTGCCGCTTTTTGGCACAGAATGCCTATTATACACTATTAAATCTTAATTTCAATATCAACACCTGCAGGTAAATTAAGACGCATCAAC
Organism: Anaerolineales bacterium; assembly: GCA_049644685.1. GTDB lineage: Bacteria > Chloroflexota > Anaerolineae > Anaerolineales > UBA11858 > B10-G9. The sequence goes on along the minus strand of JBARSJ010000236.1, from coordinate 389 downwards.
AAATCAATCGTTTGTGAATCCGGTTCTAAAACATCGATCAAACGTTTATGTGTCCGGATCTCAAAATGTTCATGAGAATCCTTGTGGACAAAAGTTGACCGCCGCACGGCAAATTTTTCAATTCTCGTTGGGAGAGGAACCGGACCCACAACCCGGGCTCCGGTTCTCTCGGCGGTTTCAACGATCCGTCGTGCGGATTGATCCAACACTCGGTGATCGTAAGCTTTCAGGCGAATTCGAATCTTTTGTTTTGCCATATTTTTACTCTATGATCTCAGTGACCACTCCGGATGCAACCGTGAGACCACCTTCTCGAATAGCGAACTTTCCACCTTGCTCCAATGCGATCGGTACGATCAGTTCCACTTCCATGTTCACATTGTCACCAG
>JBARSJ010000235.1:0-1595 GCA_049644685.1 Anaerolineales bacterium | reverse complement strand
GTATCGCCAAAGCCCAGCTGAAAGCAAGGGGTATGAAAAGAAAAACCAGGGAATTTGACCTGGGCGAATTCCTTGAAACACAAGCAGAAAAGAAAACCGTATCAGACAGCGAACGCTTGATGATCCTGAATATGCTCCAGGATAAGAAGATTTCTCCTGAAGAGGCCGATGATTTATTAAAGGCATTGGAGGGCAAGAAAGAACGATGACAGTAAATAATGAGCGATTGGAAATTTTAGAAATGATACAGCGTGGAACAATCAGCGCAGAAGAAGGCTTAAAGCTGATTGAAGCACTCGGTGAAAGCCAGGCTGATCTCGATCAAGAATATCTTCTCGCGAAGTCTAAATTAGAAGGAGAATACTATCCAGAAGGGGCGGATGAACATAATTCTGTTCCCATTCCAGAGGACTTTGAAAAATGGAAGCGATGGTGGATCATTCCCTTCTGGACTGGTGTAATAATAACTGTATTAGGCGGATCGCTGTTGTACTGGGCCTGGTCTACAAAAGGGATTGGCCTGGGATTTTTATTAGCCTGGATTCCTTTTTTGATCGGTGTAGGAATCCTGGTTCTTGGTTGGAATAGTCAGACGGGTCCCTGGCTTCATCTCCGGATCCAACAAAAACCAGGAGAATTACCAAAACAAATAGCGATCAGTTTCCCTTTACCGATTCGATTCTTTGCTTGGAGTTTACGGACCTTCGGAAATTTCATCCCCGGACTGAAAGGTACGGGTGTAGATGAAATTATTCTTGCTCTGGGAGACAGTTCCCAATCAGGAACCCCGCTAATTATCGATGTAACTGACGACGATGATGGAGAACAAGTAAAGATATATATTGGTTAGGCAGAAATTCCTAACGAGGAGAACAGCATGGTTACCAGCGAAGAACGAATGAAAATCTTGAAAATGATCAATGATGGAAAGATCACAGCAGAGGAGGGATCAAAGCTTTTGGGAGCCTTAACTCAGAGAAGTCTGAAACCGAAAAAAGCATCCAAACACTCACTATCCAGTCAGTGGTTGAGGGTCCGGGTAACAGATATGTCATCTGGAAAAACCAAGGTTAATGTAAATGTACCAATGAAACTTGTGGATGCGGGATTAAATATCGCAGCCCAGTTTACTCCTGATATGGAAGACGGCCAGATGATGGACGCCGTGAAAGAAGCCCTGGCAGAAAATATCCAAGGTAAGATCGTTGATGTTATTGACGAGGAAGACCAGGAACACGTAGAAATATTCATAGAATAAACTTACAGCAGCGCCTTAGGTAAACAGAAAGAGCCCGGAAATAATCCGGGCTCTTTCTGTTTTATCCAATCGAATAGATTATTTCTTTTTCGGCACTACATCTTCGACCACTGCGCTTACGACATCCTCAGCCGCGGGAATGTATTCCGGAACAACAATCATCATGATCACATAAGCCCAGAACAGTCCACTGCCGGTCACAATAAACCCGAGGACAAAAATCAGTCGGATCAATGTTGGATCAATATCAAAATAATCCGCAATCCCCGCGCACACACCTGCAATCATCCGGTCCTCTACTGAGCGGTAAAGCCTTTTATATTCGTTTGCCATGTTT
>JBARSJ010000234.1:0-3627 GCA_049644685.1 Anaerolineales bacterium | reverse complement strand
CTCCAGTCCATTCCCAAATCCTGGAACCACCCGATTCCCATCAGCCGGGCAGCAAATATGCCCAGGACAACGATCAGAGTCCATGACAACAGCAAAGTCAGGGCAATGGTGACAATGCCCAATAGTTTCCCGCCAATGAGCTGCAAAGGAGAAATCGAGGTGACCACGATTTCCATGGTGCGATTCTCTTTCTCTTCAGCTACAGCCCCCATTAAATATCCGGAACTCATCAAAATCAGAGCTAGAAAAGCCATGCTGATAAATAACGGCATGAAGTTGCCGAAGGTAGGCCCGCTGTCAGCCATGGTGCGTTTCCCATCCAGGGAGCGCACGGTCACATCCGTCCCCGAAGCGATCCGGTAAGCAATCTCGGTTGGTTGATCAGAGAGCAGGTTGATTTGGAGAAAGTCATACCATTGTTTGTTGGCGTTTTCGCCGGGCTTTTTGGCATAAACAATTTCGATCTGTCGGGTCTCACGGTAGTCAGTTGGAATAATATAATACGCCTGGATTTCTTGGGTTTCCAGGGATGCCCTAGCCTCATCCGTTGTCTCAAAGGGGATGAAATCAACAGGCTCTTCCTGTCCAGAGAGAGGTGCCGGGATAGCTGTATCAAACACACCAGCCTGATCAACATATCCAACTGGCAGATCATTATCTTGCAGGGATTCAATCAATAAGCCCACGCCTAAACCGAATGCTACCATTAGAGGGACGCTTAACAAGGTCAATAGGAAACTTTTCTTGAAGACATTGCGCCTGTATTCATAGAGAGCGATACGCCAGACTCTGTTCATTGTGAGTCGCCCTCCTCAACTACGCGGATGAAGATCTCGCTCAGTGTCGGAACAGCAATTTCAAACTTTTCCAGGATTACATCCCCGGTAGTCAAGGTTTTCAACACGCCTTGAGGCGTAGTATCGTCCATCAGGGTTAACTTGAAGTCACCGTTATGCCGGGAGATTTCTTTCACGCCCGCCAGTTCTGGCAATTTTCCAGCTGTTCGTACAATCAGGGCATGGCCTGAAAATCGCTTGCGGATATTGGCCAGGTCCCCATAGAGCAGGTTCTTCCCATCGTTGATGAGGAGAATGCGGTCGCAGAGCTCCTCCACCTGCTGCATTTGGTGAGTAGACATGATGATGGTCACGCCTTGATCGCGCAGCTCCTCCATAACATTCTTGACTAGTTCCAATTTCAGCGGGTCTAGAGCAGTGAACGGTTCGTCAATAATGATCAGTTCTGGTTGATGAAGGAGGGTGTTGATGATCTGGGCTTTTTGCTGCATACCTTTGCTGAGTTCTTTGACCTTCTTGCTTTTGTGCTCCGCCAGATCAAAACGTTCGAGATACTTATTCAGGTTTTCCCGAGCCTTTTGATCTGGAATTCCTTTAAGTGAAGCTAAATAGAGCAGGCAGCGTTCAAGAGGGATATCTTGATATAAGCCGCGTTCTTCCGGCATATAACCGATACGGTCTTTTTTCTCTTCGGACATGGGTCCATCCAAGATCGAAACCTTTCCGCGGTCAGGTTGGAATATGTCCAACAAAATCCGGATCGCTGTGGTTTTTCCAGCGCCATTGGGGCCGAGCAGGCCAAATATCTCACCACTTTTAACGTCAAATGAAACATCAACTACAGCATGTGTGTCGCCGAATGCTTTCGCAATTTGTGAAACTTCAATGGGGTTCATGGTTGGTTCCTTTTCTAATTTCTAAGCCAGCAGAACTACTCTGAATTCATTTTTCCTGTTCCACAATTTCATCTTTGAAACTGTTCCCACCAAATGCTGGGGAGTGGAATCGTCCTTTCCTCAACTCGCAAAAGGGACAGACCCACCTGCGAAGGAGCGCTAAGAAAAAGATCCTATTCAGAGATCGGTATCTTCCCCTGAACGAAAGTTCAAGGAGATCCACGCCTGAAGTATAACAAAGAATGATCTCCAATGCTCCCACCAAAAGTATGGTTTGGGTAGTTCAAAAGGATGATTTAATCGGTGGTTAACAGCCGTAAAGGGTACTGATCTCCAGGAAAACCTCTCCCAGTTGTCACCTGCGAGAGGGAACTAAAGCGAGAAAAGATCAGATAGTTGGGATAAGTTATCAATATATCCTAAAACAGCTTAGATTTGTCCTCTGGAAGGGTTAAAACAGAGGTGTTTTTCAGGGGGCGTCTGACATCAAATCAGGTATCTTCTGAGGACCACTGACAAAATGTCAGTGGCAAGTATTGTTTGAGGGCGTTGTTGTACGGATCACGAACCAGCTTCCCCCTGGATATTTCAAATATTATCCAAATAAACGAGGCATTATCGTATTATAAAATACATCACCCTGGGATATTTAAAAAAGTTATTTCTAAATACTGACGAGGATAGATTGGCAGTTATATCTTGATGGCTAGAAAAGGATTTTAGTCCTCCTGCGCAGGCCCGGGAATACAGGTTTTGTAGAACGCCGCCAGTCGGGAGAACAGGATTCCGACGCCCCACTCGCTATTGGTGCGTAGTGGATAGGCCAGTTGAGCGTTCAGGAAAAGCAATTCTCTCATCTTTACTTTTAGCTTATTGCCATCAATAATAACGCGGCCACCGTGAATTATGATGAAGGCAAGGACATCCATTACTATGGGATCCTTTAGAAGCTGCCTGGTTAATTCGTTTGTTGTTGTTTCAATCCGAACCTGAGTGTCGAACTCTTTAGGTCCAATATGGATTTCCAGGAGGGAATTATCCTTGCCTGGCAGAACTAATCCTTTCCTGGTGAAAACGGCATCCACTTTATTGCCAGGAATCTCCGTTATCTGCCCTTGGGCTTTCAACCAAAAAGGTTTGACGTAAGTACCCCCTGTTTCACACACAAGGACTCCATACCTTTGGAGAGGTTCAAGACGGGCAGGTTGAGGGGACCCGAGACAAGTTTTACAAATTAAAGCACCGTGGATTGTATTGAATTCTTTTCGATGTTGACCGCAGATAGTGCAACTGGTCTGTTTATCTGATCTGTTCATATGACTCCTTCCCATCTGCGTTAGCATTAGATCATTATTTGTTTGACCTCTTTATTATAGAATAAAACCGCTATTATTATTGAATAACGGTCCGAGTTGTGGGCGTTGGTGAACATCTGCAGGAAGGGGAGGATCAATTTCCCCATCCTGCGACTCCAACACAAGGGTGTTGGAGATCCCGAACCGGTTTAAATGAAATTCTCATGAATTATAACCCCCGAAAAGGTCAGCTGAATCGCTATTTAATGGGTAATAGCTGAGAGGTTAGGCATATCTCTACAGGCTGTTTGAGCTAATCGCCTACTACACACTCTAGTTAATGAACTCACCAGCAACTTTGATCTCCTCTGATCAATTGATAGATGACCCAACCATTAATAATCCTTGATTGAGCCCCTTCTACTCATCTTCTTGAAATACAAGGTATAAAGGCAAAAGCAATATTACTCCATAGATTGCTCCTGAAAATGCCCCTATCAATGTTGCCGAAAAATGGATTGGTATGCGCTCCAGAAATGAAAAAAAGGCTAAAAGCAAGCTGCCTTTCACGAACATAGAGGATCTGTACTGAATAGTGGGTATTGCAGAAATCATCACTCCCATTGCGCCGGACCAAGC
>JBARSJ010000233.1:0-2007 GCA_049644685.1 Anaerolineales bacterium | reverse complement strand
AGAGAAGCCAGAAGTTCAAGAAAGTTAAAATCCATTTCAGTGAGGACAAAGACTGAATTGACATCTGATTTTCCGGGATCAAAATCGTCAGTCAGGGCGCTTCCTGTGATTGTTATTGAATGAATTTTATCTTTATAGCTGTTTAATATTTCATCCTGAAAGGGTTTAAATCTCTCAATGGCCACATCTTTCAGATTCAGGTCATTCATAAATACCTCCTGGTTAATGTTCACAAATCTAACAATACAGACGGGTGACCAGACCGTCAGGTTCACTCTTTGAATTCCTTCCAGGGTTCGGGCAAAGGTGTTGGTTTGCCGAGTTTGAATCCCCTGGACCGGATTATGTTTTCAAGATGGGAGATCCGCTTGCGGCTTTCCGGATGTGAAGCGAAATAATGGCCGAATTTGCCGGGGTCCTGTTCTTTAGAAATCTTTTCGAAAAAGTTGGTTGCGCCGGCCACATGGCCATAGTCACAGTTTAACATTGCGAGTGCAAACTCGTCTGCACTGGTTTCCTGTTTTCGGGAAAAACTCATCTCCGTGATGTTCAGTACATGGGCCAGCATCTTACTGATGTTGCTGTCAGTTCCTAATAAGAGAGTAGAAATCGTAATAAACACAAATGCCCGGCCCATGCCGCGAAGATGATCCCGATGGGCGAAGTGGCCCATCTCATGGGCCAGAACAAAGGCCAGCTCGTTTTCATAAGCCACCTTATCCAGAAGTCCCGTGTACACGATAATATGCCCACCCGGTAAGGCGGCAGCATTTACTGTGGGTGACTGACGGATATGCACCTTAAACAGATAGGGCAATTGGGCACAGCGTTCCTGCAAATCTTCCATCAGCGACCGGACGTAGCTTCCCCGTTCCGAATCTGTATCCTTAGCCTCTATTGACCGAATGAAAAGCCTCCCCATTTTGTTTTCAAGGTCGGTGGAGATACGCGGCACAATCAGGTCCACAGCCAGCCCCAGCACTATGTAGATCAGAATAACGACGCCAAGCAACCCGGCAGTTAGCAGAAAAAATTCCCGCAGAGGTGAGGTGGGTGTTACATTGACATTCGATTCCGGTTGCCGGGGCGTGTATTTCATCTATTTTTCCAGAGTCATGGCAGTCCCGTATGCGATGGCTTCCAAACACCCCACACCCTTTTTATTCGCATTTCTGCCAATCGTGGATGTTTCGATGCGGACATTAACAATTACCGTTGCATCCCCGGCCATTTCCTTCATGCGGATCAGTGCTTCCCTGCGAGCCCGATCAATCAGGCTTTCGTATGATTTGACCGTGCCTCCGAAAATATTGCGAAGCGATGCAAGAAATCGTTTGAAATAATCGATGGAAATTACGGCACTTCCGCATACCAGTTCAGCCGACGCGATCTTTTTATCGGGGTATATAACGGTTTTCATGGTTACTGCCGGAAGATAAAGAAGTTTTTTTTCGCGCTCATGGATGGAACGGTAATGGCGTTTTTCCGCCAGGGTTCCGACCACGAAGCCGATCGCAATCAGGGTAAGAAAAAATAACAGATTATTCATTAACAGCCTCCTTTTACTTAATGTGGACGGCTGTACCATAAGCATACAGTTCGGCGGCGCCCTGTGCAACGGAAGAAGTAGAAAACCTTACATTGACAATGGCATTGGCCCCTAACTGGCGGGCTTGCTCAATCATACGGTCCATGGCTTGCTGCCTGGATTCGTGTAACAGTTGGGTGTAGCCCTTGAGTTCTCCTCCCACAAGGTTTTTCAGACCTGCCATTAAATCTCTGCCCACATGCTTGGCCCGGATCGTACTACCGGAGACCAACCCAAAATGTTCGACAATTGTTTTGCCTGGAACGGTTTCAATGTTTGTGATGATCATCTTTCCTCCATGAATAATTTTTGAAACTTTTTAATTCATATTTTTTCTAAATCGTCAATCCATTTTCTGACGCGATCCCTGCCATAAGCTTTTTCCCAGGCCGCCAGAATGACATCCACCGGTATATCCG
>JBARSJ010000232.1:0-1695 GCA_049644685.1 Anaerolineales bacterium | reverse complement strand
CTCAAGTCTCCGTTTTCTTTTTGACGGGAGCTGTCGCTGCCCATGTGGCACTGCACGCAGGTGCCGAACATGTTGTTGTGGTTTGGCCAGTATCTTCTTCCTGCGTAGCTCTTACCGGCGAATTCGTATCCGCCTTGAGCTTCCGTTCCGAACATGATAGCCCCAACGGGGTAGTAGTGGATATTGGTGAAGGAATAAGGGCCGGCGCTGCTGTTGATCTTATTGTCAAGTGAGACCTTGGATTCACGGCCCTGATGGCAGTTCATGCACAGGTTGCTGCTGTCACCGAGGTCGATGAGGGCTCCTGATGGGAAAGTCACTGGTCCTGCTGCTAGAAGAGCCGGAGGAGACGTGTGGCATGTCGTGCAGAGCATGCCGTTGGCGATATGGGCTCCTTCTTGATTGAGGCCGGTCTCGAGATAGTAGGCCAGACCGGTGGCCGAATGGCATTTGACACAGCTGGTCGAGACTTCGCCGTCTTCATCCCAGTGTCTCCAGGCGTCGGAGCCGCCGTTGAAGTGCCCTTCATCATTACGGGTCAGTCCGGCCGCGCTGTGGGCTTCGGCCATCGGAGCTCTCGGACGGTTGAGAAATGAACGGCTGTGATTGAGATCCTCAGTGGCCGGTGCATGGGCCAGCATCTCACTTAAGTTTTCTGCCGAATCGTACATGAGCTGAATGAGGTACTTGCCTCCGTGGGCATAGCCTCCCGGATCCTTGAGCGAGCATTGGAAATTGTAGGCAGCTTTGATCAACCGTGGTGTCCAGGCATTGAAGGCGTTGGTTCGGTCGGCTTCAGCAGGATCGATAAATCCGTTTCCATTAGTGTCTATGAAGAAGTAAGGGTAAGTCAAATTTTCATAATCGTAGCCGATGGACTTGCCGGCCACATCCTTAGCATAGGCCTGAATGGTCGCATAGAGCGAATTTCTGACGCCCTCGACTTCGTAGTACATCCCTTCATCCATGTTTCCGTCGCCATCGTAGTCAACATAGGAACCGATATAGCGGATGTTTCTGGGATCGTTGATTCCGCCCCAGTAGGTCTGGTTCTGGGGATCGGTGTGGCAGGTGGCGCAGTTGTCGAGGCGAACTTCGAGAGAATGGGGATTGTGGCAGGTGTAGCAGGCGTTGTAGCCGTCGACATGGGAGAAACGGGCATCGTAATACATGTCTTCATACTCGTAGCCTCCCTGGACGAGGGTGCCGAACTGGTTGGCGGCTGCGGCATAGTAGTGGATATTTCTAAAACTGAGTTTGGTGCTGACGGTGTCTTCCCCTGTTGACCGGGTCGAGATGTATTCGTCAACTCCGGGAGAGGAATAGCGGCCCTGATGACACTCCATACACAGTGAATCCGGTCCGTCGTTTTCGATAACAATTCCTGATGGGAATTCAACGGAAGTGTGGACTCTTAAGGTGCCGTTTTCAGGATTGGTATGGCAGACTTCGCATTCGATGGTCGTATCTATGCCGGCGGCATTGTCGACAGTTCCGTCAGCGATGAAATCGACAAAGCCGGTTGTGCTGTGACATTTTGCACAATCCGTAGGAACTTCTGCCGGATCGTCCTCGTCCCAATGCCTAAATACTTCTGATTCTGCGTCGTTGTGACCGGAGGATTCCCATTCTTCTGTGATTTTGTCTACGAGACCCTGTGTCGACATGTTTTGCGACTTCAATGCTGTTGAGACC
>JBARSJ010000231.1:0-2040 GCA_049644685.1 Anaerolineales bacterium | reverse complement strand
GGGGAAGGCTGGCCAGAACGTTAGCATAGCGGCGTTGGATCTGGAAGATTTGGTCACTATCAGCCTCTGCTGCAACAGGCGGGAACTCATACATCTTCACATATTTCCCGTGAGTGGTGATCAGCATATCCGGCAGCACCTTAAGTACAGGAACCAAACTCAGGGTATCAGATTCTGGCTGAGAAAAATTCTTCCCATAACTGTTGATGTTATTTTCTTGCTGCCTACCACCAAATAGTTTTTTCATAACCTAAAATCCTGAAAATCTAGCCAATAATGATTTCAAACCACCAAGCCAAACCCAGGCCAATAAACCAGCCAGTAACGCCAACCCGAGAATATTGAGTAAGGTGGCGCCAGTCAAGGGCATGGCCCGAATTTTGAACCAGCCGGTTGCTTTCGCAAGTTGTTCCATTTCAGGAAGCTGGCTCACGTCCCAGGACGCATCCCTTATTTGCCTTCTATTCTTTGTGTGTTCGGTATCTTCTGCCCGAGGATATTCAAATTCATCAGGTGTAGAAAATGGATCCGCTGCTTCCTGGGCTGATATGTAGTTGCGCTGATGCACTTTCGGTCTTTTTCGGAAGCGAAGAAAATCTAAAAACACCTCTTCAAACTTCCTGTTTGTTCCAGGTTCTCGGCCAATTGCCAACCATAGGCCAAAACCGGCCAGCATTGTTCCTGCTGCTATTTTGATAGGCCAGCCCGCTGGGAGAGCGACTCCTGCCATAATGCCAAGAAGTAGTCCGGACCCAACAATAAGGAACTCCCGCATGCCAATACCAACAAAGGAAACGAAACTGGTTTCTTCTAAGTCGAAAGATGGGGGAACGGGATAGTTCATGATATCAGTCCTTTAGAGTCTTTTATCCAATCGACGATATTGGATCCAGTGCGGGCGCTATTAACTATGGCGTCGTATGAGCGCGTGCCAGACAATCGCCTGGCGTGAACTGCCTGGGCCACATCCTGCATTTTCGATGCAGAGATATCAGAGAAATTATTGTTGCCAACCCTCTGTTCGCTTTGGACAATTCGTTGAGCAGCCTGATAATCCAGGGAATGAAGCCCCTGTGTTCTTGGTGTGGCATTAGGAAGTGCAGTTTGGGTGTAATTACTCTTTGACCCCAGGGCAAATGATCCAGCTTCAGACCTGGTGAAATCACGGCCGGCCATCTCTATATTGGGTCTGCCAGGATTGTAATAGTTGGTGTCCCTAAGGAAATCACCTGCAGAAAGTCCAGCACCTTCAACTGCCTCGAGTGTGGCCGCTGATGTTTGGGCACCCAGGTTAACTCTACCTGCCAGGGTTGCCTGATCACTTCCGATGGCCGCGGCTTTCTGCGGAGTGTCTATTTGACCCATGACGTCATCCACGCCTTTTGATTGTCCTGGAATTCCGTTTTCTGCTACGTTGAGTTGTGGAGAAGAGGGGGGAGCTTGGGTTGCTAATTGGTGATCTTTTACTGCGGCCCCAACCTGCATTCCTCTGCCAAGGCTGCTAACTGCCGAGCTTCGTGAACTGCTCAGTGTGCGACCGATCGTAGAGGTCAAGTTGCTTGTATTGGTAACAACACCACCACCAGCTGATGCGCCACCGAGCGCAAGGCCGCTGCCACCGCCACCCGCTACAGGCGCCAATCCCTGGGCGCCGGCAGCTCCACCAAGAGCGCTTCCGCCCAATGCGCCTACACCAACGGCGCCAATGGCCAGGCCTGCTGCCATTGTTGCCACATAGGTCAACGTCTTTCCAACCTTTTGGGCTACTTCAATTGCGGCGCCGTATACCAACTTTCCCAGCGTGCCATTTACAGCGATCAAAACGCTCAGAGTTCCTGCCAGGATCATGAGCTGTAAAATTGTAGCCAGAGGTCCAGAAGCAAGACTAAGAGCTACTACCCACAATTTGAAGGCAACACCCATGGTCAATACGTTAATTGGGAGCAATAACAGGAATACAATAAATGCTTTGGACCATAATCCTCGAAGCCACCCGAGAGGTCTAACGGATCCCAGAATGATCATTACTGGAGCAAGGGC
>JBARSJ010000230.1:0-4962 GCA_049644685.1 Anaerolineales bacterium | reverse complement strand
GCCCAGTCCACGCAAGGACGCTGGAAGCCACCGGGGTGAATTAAAGGACAACCAAAGGCAGCATCATCTATGTATATCTGTCCGTAAGCTTTTGGGCTGCTGGTCCAGTTAATCTGGGTAGGGTTCTTGTTTACGCCATAGAGGGAAATACCGTGGTCTTCCAGATAGCTGACAGCCCTGGTTAACGCATCACTGCTCCGCCCGCCGTCGGATCGCATGGTAAAGAGAATCAACTTGGCTCCCGCCTCTTGAAACCTTAACATCCATTCCACCGCTCCGGGAACAGGCGGTCCAATTTCCGGGAATCGATGATCGACGATTGTGCCATCAAAGTCAATACAAATATACATAGACAGATCCTTGCTGATCCGGAATAAGTAAACTGGAAGTAGTATACCAATACTCCAGGAATACTATGTTGTTGTTAAGCACGTCTGCAATATGGGGAAAATCCACCCAAACCACTGTGCGTCAGCAAAACTTTGTGGTTTGGGGTCTTTTTATTTAGAAACAGGATTCACAAATACACTCTGACTTATCCTCGGTTTTTCAAAAGAGTTAGCATCTTGTTGATATCGGTTGTTGGCGCACTGCAGGTGTAGTTTTTGCATACATAAGCAGTGGCTTTTCCTTCAATTGAAGTCTGAGATTCAGTAAATTCCGCAAGTTCGGTAATCGATGGTTTTTGGTTGCCGAGGGGACGGAAAAGAGTAACTTTATTAGGATTGTAATTGAGGGTAAGGGCTTCTAGCATAGCTATTGTGTCCGTGGCTTCTGCATCGCCAACAATCACCACTTCAGAGGTCGGGCCAAAGGCAAAGAGCATTGCTGATAAAAGCTGAGTATGCGCCACTGGAACACTACTAACCTGAGTAGAAAAAATGCTGCCTATCAATCGAGCCTTGTCCTCAAGATCCGGATTTGCTGTCATTCGACCAATACGGAGCAGGTTTAATGCCGCAACTGAGTTGCCGGAAGGAATTGCGCCATCGTAAATTTCTTTGCTGCGGACAATTAAATCGGTCTGGTCTTCCGCAGTGAAAAATAACCCGCCGTTTTGAGTGTCCCAGAATTTCTCCAGCATCAATGCATTTAAATCAATCGCCCTATGTAAATATTCGGGGTCAAATACAGCCTCGTAGAGTTCAAGTAATCCCCAGACAAGAAAAGCATAATCATCAAGATGTGCAGGAAGTCCCGCTTCTCCATCCCGGTAACGTTTTAGGAGTCTTCCATCCTTATCTCTCAGCTTATCCCAGATAAAATCTGCAGCATTTTTGGCTGCCAAAGCATACTGGGGTTCACCCAACACAGCGGCAGCTTTTGCAAAGGCAGCAATCATCAAACCATTCCAGTCAGTGAGAATTTTGTCATCCTTTAATGGGTGAATTCGTTTTTCACGAATCCCATACAGGGTCTGCCGTATTTTTTCCCAAAAATCGCCAAGCTTCTCTTCTGGCAGATTAATTTCCTTGATTAACTCAGCCAGCGGTTTTTTGAGATAGAGGATACTGCGGCCAGTCTTGCTTTTTGTTGACTCGTCAAAAAAATTTCCCCCCTCCTCCAGGTTAAAGAGGTTAATAAATAATTCACTACCTTCATCACCCAGGGATTCTCGGAATTCTTCTGGGGTCCAGAGGTAAAATAAACCTTCTTCTCCTTCACTGTCGGCATCTTCTGCAGAATAAAATCCTCCTTCAGGGGAAGTCATATCCCGCAAAACGTAGGTTAAGATTTCCCGGGCAGTTTGGGCATATTCTTCTTTAGTTGTGGCCTGGAAAACCTCTACATAGGCCATCACCAGCATAGCCTGGTCATAAAGCATCTTTTCAAAATGAGGCAGCAGCCAAAAGGGATCAGTTGAGTAGCGGTGAAAACCAAAACCAACCTGGTCAAAAATTCCCCCGAGTCGCATTTTTTTCAGGGTCATTTCTGCCATCTCGAGGGCGTGGTTTTCTCCGGTTTGGTGCCAGTATCTCAACAAGAATGTCAAATTGTGCGCTGACGGAAATTTAGGAGCGGAACCGAATCCTCCCTGAACACCATCGAATCTATCATTCAATTGCTGGTAAGCCTTGTCTATTGTTGATTTGTTCAACTCGCCAGCATCAGGGGCGCTGTTCTGTTTCAGGTAATCTACAATTTTTTCCGCGCTGTCCAGAAGCTCCCCACGTTTATTCTTCCAAAGCTCAGCCAATTTGGGAATTATCTCCAATAACCCAGTTCGCTGGAAGCGGCTTTCCTTCGGAAAATAAGTCCCGGCAAAAAAGGGTTGTTTCTCAGGCGTTAAGATGATGGTTAAAGGCCAACCTCCAGATCCCGTTAGCGCCTGACAGACTGACATATAGATCTGATCGATATCCGGACGTTCTTCGCGATCCACCTTAATAGGTATAAAAACCTCATTCAAAAGGTCAGCAACTTGAGGATCTTCGAAGGATTCATGCTCCATCACGTGGCACCAATGGCAGGTGGAATAGCCAATGGACAGGAAAACCGGTTTGTCAGCATCTTTCGCTTTTTGGAAAGCCTCCTCCCCCCAGGGATGCCAATCAACTGGATTTGCCGCATGCTGAAGAAGATAAGGGGATTTTTCAAACACAAGCCTGTTGAATTCGGTTCCACCATCCTGAGGCAATTGTAATAGCTGATCTGCTGGTGGAATAAGTTTCCCTGATACTTTTTGATCAGGATGGGTGCGGGAGGATTCTTTCTCGAAAGTAGTATTCATAAAATTCATCATTAAAATATGTTTTTACAATAAAATAGATGTTTTGTAAAACGTGCTTATTACGCGTGGATTAATATTCAGTATCCCTCATAAAGAACTTAATCAAGCAGTGTTAATCAGGGTGATGGGGGGGGATGAATAAGGTAAGGCTAAGAATTTGGGCATTCCAACCCATGCGCTTTGAGCAAAACTTCGTCTTCAAGTAGTTCTGCCGTCAAACCATCAGCCACAATTTTTCCTTCATCCATGATGACCATGCGGGGGAAAAGATCCCGAACCATTCGTAAATCATGAGATGAAACCAACATTGTGATAGGTAAATCCCGCAAGAAATTGATCAAGGACCGCCGGGCTCGCGGGTCGAGGCCAGCCGAAGGTTCATCTAAAATCAGGATTTGTGGACGCATTGCCAGAACGGTGGCGATTGCGATCCGTTTCTTTTGACCCATACTGAGGTGATGAGGGAGACGGTCACCAAGATCACTCATCTGAACGACAGCCAGGGCTTCTTCAACTCGTTGGTAAACTTCATCTTCCGGAAGACCCATATGGAGAGGTCCAAAGGCCACATCATCGAACACCGTCGGAGAGAATAGTTGGTCATCTGGATTCTGGAATACCAGCCCGACCAATGCTCTTATTGTGGGTAAATTTTTTGATTCGACCGAGATCCCGGCAATCGATACCGGGCTGTTCTCACCTAAAACCCCGTTAAGATGGAGCATAAGAGTCGATTTTCCGGCTCCGTTGGGTCCTACCAGGGCAACTTTTTCCCCTTCACAGATCGATAGATTTATCCCGCGCAAGGCTACATGACCATCAGGGTAGGCAAAGTCTAAGTCCTGAATCTGAAGGATATCACCTTCACACTCAGGAATTTGGATTTCAAATAGTGGTTGGTGTTTGACAGGCATTAACGGATCCATCCTACAAGTTGAACAAGAATCAAAATAAAGAATGAGATTATCATTATGAACCAATCCGAACGGTTCATTTCATGCGGGTTGAGGGTGCGTATATGACCGGTATATCCCCTCGATATCATCGCACTGTAGATGCGGTCCGAGCGCTCGTAGCTGCGTAGAAACAATTGTCCGGTCATGCTCCCGATAACTTTGGCCTGCCATAAGATGGAACCGCCCCGTTTGACTCCAGGCAGGCCAGCGCTGCGGGCGTCCCGCGCTCGCAGTAAACGAAAAACTTCGTTGGTCAGGATAAAGAGATAGCGATACAGGAAAGCAATAATGGTAGTGAGAACACGCGGCACCCGCAAGTGTTCAAAGGAGTGAATCAAATCAGGGAATTGGGTGGTTGCCACCAATAAAATTGCCATCTGCACCGATAACCAGGAACGCAACAAAATACTCAAGAAGCGGATCAAGCCAAAGTCGGTGGGGATCAGGGTAATGAATCCCAGGTTCCATTCGGCTAACGGTTCACCCAAGGGGGAAAAAATAGCACTTGCAGCCACCAGGGCAAAAGGTAAAGCCACAAAAGACCGTTTGAAGGTAAAACCCAATCCCAGATTGGATTGGTCATTGGCGATCAGCAGGGCCAGCCAGGCTAAGGCAAATGCGGGCCAGCTTCCATCAGGCAAAATCGCATTCGACAGGATAAACGTAACCATCACCAGGACCTTAACGCGCGGGTCCAGGTTGTGAATACGGCTCTGCCTGTAATGGTATTGATCAAAAATGTGAACGTGCATATGGAATAGATCCTAACTGAATTTTATATAATTTGAAGACTTTTTATCCAATCAATAAAACAGCAAAAACTAGAGGAGAGCCGCCATTGAAATTGAAACGATGCTATTAATCAGGCTTCTTTTACCCTGCGCAAATTACGCCCAACCAGGATCAATAAACCCAACAAAAACCCAGCCCCAACAATTCCGGCCAGGATGGTTGAGATTGCAGTCTCTCCCAGGAAAGGGATCGTATAATCCGGAAGTATTTGGTAAGGCGCATCCAGTCCGGCTCCCAAGAAACCCAGGTCTTCAGCTACTCGCTCCAGGCCGTCCGGGTTGCCGGACGCCAATGGGGAGATCAGTACAGCCAACAGGGAAACGAGGACTCCTGCGACAATCCAGCCACGCCCTCCGCTGGAGGTGGATTTTTCTGATGATAATAGGTCGGGGCGGGTTTGCTCGATAAAGGCTAACGCCGCTACAGTGATGAGGGCTTCGCCAAGACCGATAAAGACGTGGACACCCAGCATTGCCGGGATGA